>JABIIH010000057.1 GCA_018649245.1 Rhodospirillaceae bacterium
AGTGTTGGATAAAGCCGCTTACCGTTCTTGAAAAAGGCCGGCACCCGGCGAACAATACCATCTGGCTCAGGCACCAGACTGAGAATGCCGTGCCCTCCGGCAAAACGCTCAATTTGATCGACATTCCGCAACAGACCGGGAAAACTTGGCGCCCAGTCTTGCGGTTTTCGCGCGCCTTTAAGCTGACGCTCAAATACCCGGGAGCGCAGCGGTTTTCGCCCCTCATATTCTTTCTCCGAATTCAGCCCGGCCTGGCCGACAACAACCCGGCGCGCCGCCCGAATAAGCTTGCCAAAAATCGCATCGTTACTTGGCAATGCTTCCAATTTCTTTTTCATCGCAGCATCAATACCGACCATGCTGGTGACAACATTTTTGCCACTCATGCGATCCGGCTCTGCGAAGACAATATCAAAGCCAACCACGCCGACGCCCAGGCGAAATAGGTTTTGCACCATTTGGGCGACCATATTTCGAGGCCACGGCCACTGGCCGACTTCTTGCAGACTTTCATCATCCAGATCAATGATGACCACCGGACTATTTGGCATTAGCGGGCGCGGTTTTATTTGCTGATAAAAATCGAAGGTTTTAAGGCGCAGTAACTCTAAAGGCCCGGGGTCCCACCAGCGGACAAACATGAAAGCTGCCAACAAAACAATAGCGATCCATCGTGCTTTCCCAACTGTTGGCAGATGCAACCGCTTGCGAATCGAAACCGAATTTTCGCTGTCAGCCACCTAAATAAGCTCCCCTGGCGGCATATTTTTGCCGCATTGTTGAATTACCACATAACTTCACCCACTAGAGAGACAGGCGTCAAGGGCTAATCCCCTGAAAATTAGATGTAAATTAGGCGATATTTCCAACTTGCAAACTGGCAAAGCCTCTCCAGACCTGCGTATAATTGATATATTCAACACTTGATTAAATTGAGCGATTGCGACACACAAAAACAAGACTGTTAATCGTTGAGAGGTTATATGGCTGACGAAAAGCCGAACCGATCCTGGCTAGGTGATTTTTTGCGCCCGATGCGCAGGACTTTCATTGAAATGCTGGTAATGTCGGTATTCGTTAATCTTATCGCACTGGTCGTGCCGGTTTTCACCATGCAGGTTTATGACCGCGTGATCTTCAGCAATGGCATCAGCACATTGTGGGGATTGGTAATCGGCGTTGCCCTGGTGATCGTCTTTGATTACATTATCAAGCAATCCCGCTCACGAATAATGCAAACTGTCGCGCTTCGTGTCGATGTCGAAATCGGTCGCAGCTTATTTAATAAAGTGACCTCCCTGCCGCTAGATATGCTGGAATCAAGATCGTCAGGATACTGGCAGGCGTTGTTCCGCGATGTCGACATGATCCGCAATACGCTTTCAGGCGCTCCAGCTATCCTAATCGCCGATTTACCGTTCACTTTTGTCTTCTTGGCCATAATCTGGGTCATCGCGGCACCGCTGGTGCCGGTGTTGGCTGTCATCTGGTGCCTTTATATATTTATCGCCTGGCGTTCCTCCGCAGTGATGAATAGCGCCAATCAGGATGAACGGGAATCGACTCAAAGCCGTGACCAAATCATCAATGAAATGATTAATGGCCGGACCACGATTAAAGCGCTCGGCTTGGAGCGCACGATGCGGCCAATGTGGGAATTGGCCCATGCCGAAAACATTGAAAATGCCTCGACCCGGGGCAGCAAAACCGACAGCTTCTCCAATTTCGGCGGCATATTATCGGTCGCTACCACGGTCGCCATGACCACTGTTGGCGCTATTTTTATTATTGCCGGTGAGCTGACCATGGGCTCACTGATCGCCACCAATATGCTGAGCGGCAGGTTGCTGGGACCGCTCAATCAATTGGTCGGCACGTGGCGAATTTATTCTTCTTTCGGCAAGGCCGTGGAACGGCTGGGCGAAGTATTCGGCACCGAGTCAGATCGTATGATACCCGAAATTGAGATTGGCCGCCCGCGCGGCGAGATCGCCATGGAAGACGTCACTTTTGCCTATTCCGAAGAGGCCGCCAATGTGGTCGATGGCATAAAAATTGGCATTCGGTCCGGGGGCTTGCACGCCGTCGTTGGCCGCAACGGTTGTGGCAAAACCACCATGATCAAATTGATGCAGGGTCTCTAGAAACCAAAAACCGGCAGGGTGATGCTGGATGGCGCTGATATTATCCAATTTAGCCGCGATCAATTGGTCAGTTGGATTGGCTATGTGCCGCAAGAAACAGTGTTATTTGCCGGCTCTGTCAGAGACAATATCGCCTTTGGCAATCCCACCGCCAACGATGATCAGATCATTAGTGCCGCCACCGCCGCCGGGGTGCATAAATTTATTATCGACTTACCCGACGGTTATGGCTCGGAAATTGGTGAAGCGGGCCAGCGCCTGTCTGGTGGTCAGCGCCAACGTATAGCAATTGCCCGGGCATTGGTCAGTGATCCTGTAGTACTGTTATTGGATGAACCCTCGAGTAACCTGGATCGCCAAGCCGAAGAAGATTTGAGAGACACCTTGAAAGATCTGGCCGTGGAGCACACCGTTATTCTGGTGTCACATAGCCCGGTGCTATTGCAAGGCTGTGATAATTTGATTGCGCTCGACCGCGGTAAAATTGCTCTCGCCGGTCCGGCCAAGGAAATTCTGCCCAGGCTCTTCGGCACTAATAAGAAAAAGGCACCGGAAAAACCGGACGACGAGGCAAGTGATAAATCTGGTGATCAAGCCGCTAAACCTGCTGGCATACCTAAACCGGGTGAGCAACCGCCCGGCATCCCCAAACCGGGTGAGCAACCTGCAGGTATTCCGAAACCCGATGCAGCGAAAGGCGGCATCCCCCAACCGGCCAAGCGGGCAGCGCCGGTTAAGGCGGCGACTCCGGCAGGCGGCGGTATTCCCAAACCAGTTAAACGAGCAGCGCCGGTTAAGGCGGCGGCTCCAGCCCGCCCGGCAAAACGCGCCGTAGCTAGTAAACCAGCTACGGCAAATGCCAGTGGGCAAACTAAGGCCGAAAAGGTGTTCAAGGCCCAGGCGCCTAAAAAGGATGTTGGCGAGAAAACTGCAGCTTCAGGAGCTAGCGGCACAGTTTTGCCAGATTCTACTGATATAGATACCGAGCCTGAAGCCAAGGTTACAACCATTTCCTCTAGTTCGGATAAATAGCATGGATCGTCTCGATAATTTAATTGAAACCCACCCGCTGCCAACCTGGCGTCCCGTGGCGTATACTATTATTGTTTTAATAACCGGGGCTTTAACGTGGGCGTTTTTTGCCGAGCTCGACGAAGTGACCGTGGCCGAAGGAACTGTCGTGCCAAAGGGTGATCTGAAAGTGATCCAGCATCTGGAAGGCGGTATTATTAAAAGCATCAGCGTGCGTGAAGGCAGCACGGTAAAAACCGGCCAGGTATTGCTGGAATTGGACCGGGCTTCGTCAGGATTAAACAAAAAGGAACTCATTGTACGTTTGGATAGCCAGATCGTCTTAAAAGCCCGGCTTGAAGCCGAAGCAACCGGCAAAAAACCAATCTTTCCAGATGAAGTAAGAAGGCGTCATCCGCGGCTTTTATCAGCACAGCAAAAAACCTTTGATGCAAGGCAACGCGAACTCCGCTCAACCTTGAGCGTACTCAGCAATCAAATCCGCCAGCGCGAACTTGAAGTAGCCGAGCTGGTTTCAAAACAGCGTTCCGCCAGCCGTAATTTAAAATTGGCGAAAGAGCGGCTTAAAGATTCGGCGGATCTGTTAAAACAAAAACTCGTACCACGGATGGAACACCTTAAACTTGAGGCCGAAGTTGAAGACCTTGAAAGTGAATCAGCGACCCTAAAATCGGCGATCCCCCGCACGGCGGAAAGTGTCAAAGAAGCCAAAACCCGGCAAACTGAGACCAGAGACCGCTTCAGCCGGGAAGCTCGCGACGAACTTGGCAACATCGAAGAAACCATTGCCCGCCTCAAAGAAGAACTCACGGTAGCCGGTGAGCGTGGCGCCCGGCTTGAGATCAAAAGCCCAATTGACGGCATTGTTAAGAACGTGCGCTATTCGACCACAGGCGGCGTCGTAAAGCCGGGCGAACCGATCATGGAAATCGTTCCCACGGGTGAGAAATTAATCATCGATGCCAAGCTTAACCCGATTGATCGCGGCTTTGTGCAAACTGGTCAGCCAGCGCGGGTGAAAATCTCAACCTATAATTTTGTTCAATATGGCGCTTTGGATGGCGTCGTTACTCTGGTCGCAGCCGATTCCACCGAAGATCCTGATACCGGGCCATTTTTCCAGGTCCAGGTTGAAACCGATAAAACCTACCTTGGTTCAAAGGTAGGCGAATTGCCGATCTCTGCCGGCATGCAGGCGACCGTCGATATTCATACAGGCACCAAAACGGTGATCGATTTTTTGATTAAACCGGTGCTAAAAATGAAAGCTGAGGCTTTTCGCGAAAGATAGAAATTGGTGCATTCCAGATGAAATTGTATAACCTGTTGCTTTTTAATAAGGATTCGGTTTATTCATCGTTAGGTGCCGGATTAAGAAAACATTGGAATAGCAATAAAATTTAAACCTTTTACGTTGATATACTAATCTGGTTTAAGTGGGATTTTGAGCTAACAATATCGGGGGCTATAAATGTCAGTCGGAACCATCCTTGGTTTCATTATTGGAATAGGTTTGTTCATTGGTGCCATAGCCGTTGCCACCAGTGATTTCATGGTATTCTTAAACCTCCCGAGTTTAGTTATGGTCGTTGGCGGCACCCTGGCGTCTTCCTTTATTTCATATGAGGCACGCTATGTATTGCTGTCCCTCAAAATGATTTACCGGATTGTGTTCGCGCCGCAAGTTAGCCGAAATCTTTTAAAATCAGAAGTTGGCCGCGTCATCCGCTGGGGCTACACGGTACAAAAGTCAGGTCTGCCCGCGCTTGAAGCCGAAGCCAGTAAATTGAAACGTACGGACCGTTTCATGGCCTTTGGCGTCGACATGGTCATCAGTGGTTACACCGGCGAAGAAGTTCGAGATATTTTAAACACCACCATTGAAACATCATTCGGCCGCAATACAGTGCAGGCAAATATTCTCAAAACCATGGGCGCTATTTCACCGGCCTTTGGCATGATCGGAACGCTGGTTGGCTTGGTGATTATGCTGGGTAATTTGAGTGATCCGGAAAACCTCGGACCGGCTCTCGCCGTTGCCCTGGTGACGACGCTGTATGGCGTTTTGTTTGCCCGCCTGCTGTTCATCCCGGTAGCGACCAAAATTCAGCAACG
Organism: Rhodospirillaceae bacterium; assembly: GCA_018649245.1. Taxonomy (GTDB): domain Bacteria; phylum Pseudomonadota; class Alphaproteobacteria; order Rhodospirillales; family UBA2165; genus TMED23. The sequence continues at coordinate 5,292 of JABIIH010000057.1, forward strand.
CGAAGAGATTGTGCGGTTTAGAAATTATCTCGTAGCCGAAGGACTTTCGCTGCTCGCCGAGCGTCGGTCACCGCGCTACATTCAAGATAAGATGAACAGCTTCCTGGACCCGGCCATTCATTTCAACATCGATAAAATGAAAAAATAGTTTTAGCGACGGGATATTTGATTAACCATGTCAGTGCCTCCAGCACCTCAACAAGAAGAAGCTTCAGAAGACTGGCTAGTCACCTATGCGGACGCCATCACCCTGCTGATGGCCTTTTTTGTGCTGTTCTTTTCATTCTCCAAGGTTGATCTGGAGATTTACGATCAAGTCGCTGCAGGCCTCAATGAAAACATGGCCAGCAAAGAACGCAAAGACGATAAGAACGAATTAGAAGAAGATTTGCGTGATATTTTAATCCAGGAAGGCGCCGAGGAAGCCGTTAAAGTCGGCACCGATGCGGATGGCAGTATTACCTTGGAACTTGATGGTGGTGCTTTCTTCAAGCCGGGCTCTGCAGATCTCACCGATCAGGCCGTGCCGGTGTTAAAAAGCATTCATGAGGAACTGGCCTCGCCGATCTACCAAAGTTTTAATATATCTATCGAAGGCCATACCGATGACGATCCGATAAACTCGTTGAAATTTCCGTCTAATTGGGAATTATCGTCGGGCAGAGCTTCAACCGTGGTGCGATTTATGATTACGGAAGGCATGAGAAACACACGGCTAAAAGCGACGGGTTTTGCAGATACAAGGCCCAAATTTCCCAACCGGGATGCCCAGGGTGCGCCGCTTATTGACAATATGATTGCCAACCGGCGCGTAGTGCTGCGCATTAACCGCAAGCCGATCTATCAGGTAGTCAAAATTCCTAAATTCCGCCGCAAAAAAGGCGATGATAAAAAAACTAAATCGATTAAATAAAGGAAAAGTTCTTAGGAACGCGGGGCCAGCGGAAAACAGTTAGAACTACTCGACAATAAATTCCATATTTTCCTGAATAACGAAAGATCCATCCCATTCGCGGGCGGCTTCCTCGGCGAGCTTATCCATAAAGACGTCATCATGTTCCGGGTCATGATGAAAAATACCGAGACGTTTTGCGCCGGCCATTTTGCAAAGCTTAACCCCTTCTTCCCAGGTCGAATGACCCCAGCCAATTCGGCTCGGGAACTCTTCCTCGGTATAGGTAGCATCATAGATGACCAGATCGGCACCTTCGATAAGCGTTAAGATGTTTTCATCCGGCTCACCTGGCACATGTTCGGTATCGGTAATTAGACACATAGACTTGCCTTGATAGTCAATGCGATATCCGGTGGCATCGTTGGGATGGCGCAGTAATGCCGTACTCACTTTGACGCCGGGAGTTTCGCCTATATCCAAATCATCACCCGCTCTGAAATCCGTGAATGTCATTTTGGATTGCATTGCCTCAAGCGGGATCGGAAACATCGGGTTTTCCATCTGGGCTTCAAAGACATTTTTGATGCCGCCTTTATCGATCATATGGCCGGCCATAATGTCAAACTTCCGATTAGGATCAAAAGCGGGGGCGAAAAATGGAAATCCGTTAATATGATCCCAATGAGTATGGGTCAGCAGCATGTGGCAATGCTCTATGTCAGTTTTTATCATTTGCTGGCCTAGATTGCGAATCCCCGTACCACAGTCGAGTAAGATTGTCTGGTCGCCAACGACGACTTCAACACTGGTGGTATTACCACCATATTTTAAATGAGTAGGTGCCGGGCAGGCAATACTCCCCCGACATCCCCATATATTTACTCTAATTGACATTTAATAATTATTCCCGCGTAGAGCACTCCTAGGCCTTTTGACATGCCATATTTGATGTGCATTGTAAATCATTCGCAACACTTGAATATATCTTAAAACTTTGATCTCCTATTATATTTGATGAGCATTGTAAATCATTCGAAACACTTGAATATATCTTAAAACTTCGATCTTATATTAACAGTGAGCAGCATCACTCAATTCAATTTTTGTCCCAACAGTCAAATCAAACATTTCCGCCGCACTTCGTTGATTTGCAGCAATTTCAACCATGCCATTTGAGTTCACATACCAGAATGCTTGCCCCTCAGGCACGCTAGAAAACGTAACTGCCTTATTTAAGTAAACGTGATTTACCCGTAATGCAATTGTCGGTTTAACGACATGTTCCCTTATTCCTGTGATGGCATTGCCGTAATGGTCAATATATATGACTTCAGCAAGTTCATCGGGCCAATTATTTTGCCGTTGCCAGTCGACTGAGCGCTCGGAGCCGGGTTTTCTATCGCCATTGGCAATCATGGCGGCCACCGGCGCAAAAATATCACGACCGTGAAAACTGGCTGAAATATTATCGGGCTGCCAATTGATTTCCCAAATCTCCGCCGCCGGTTCGGTTCTGCGCAAAATCATCTCAAATAATCCATTGCCGGGGCCGACGAAACATCGACCTCCGGCTTCAACAATGACGCCAGGCCGCTCGCCACCGACACCGGGATCAACCACACAGACAAAAATTGAACCCTTGGGAAACGCCTCTGCATAGGCCGCAAGCAAATAAGCGGCAGCCTTCGGATTCTGGCTCGGTGCATCAGAAAATAAGTCAATTATGGGCGATTCTGGCGCCGATTCAATTAGTTTTGCCTTCATCTGACCGAGATACGGGCCGGCAACACCGAAATCTGTGAATAGAATGAACATAAGTGCAGGTTAAAGCAGGATTTTGAGCATTTCAAAGCGTTTTATTGGTCATATAACCCTTTATTTTCAAGGGGAAAGGGGTAATTTTATCGCAAAGATTCTAAATTTTTTGCTCAGCAGGCGTGACGAACAGTTCTTTATCCCGTATTATAGCAGCCAAATAAGTCACGAGGCGAGTAAACCGCCTCATTTTCCGGTAGCCAAAGAACTTGCCACCGGGATGGACCACAATAGGCCCCTCCTGATACGTCCGTGTTATATGGGCGCATTACTTTGGATGGTTTCGACGGCGGATCGGCGGTACATGGAAGTTGTCCCTTAGTTTCTGGGATTAAACTGAACCATATTCCAGGCCTTATTGCCGAACAGAACTACCGTTTTACCGGAGGAACGGCGGGCTGGCCATATTTACTCGGACTATTCGAGTATAATTGGGAAGTTTGGGGAAAAAATATGACTTGCGGGTGATTGCATGGGCGGAAATGTCCTGCTATCAACACGCTCGTTTTTGAAGTGGAATAACGCGTACGAGGGACTATGAGTAAGTTTGGACGGCCAAAAAAACAAGGGTTATACAATCCCAGTAAGGAACACGATTCGTGCGGTATTGGTTTTGTCGCCAACATCAAAAACCGCAAGAGCCATGAAGTCGTCCAACAGGGATTGACCGTCCTTGGTAACTTAACTCATCGCGGCGCCGCAGGAGCGGACCCCCTGGCTGGTGATGGCGCTGGTATTCTGATCCAAATCCCTGACCGATTTCTGCGTGAGGAATGTGCCGATCTCGGCCTTACACTGCCCGAAGCAGGTGCCTATGGCGTCGGCATGATCTTTTTGCCGCAAGCTGAAAAGGCACGCTTGGACTGTGAAAAAGCCATCGAAAAACTTGTAACTGATGAAGGTCAAACTGTTTTGGGCTGGCGCGATCTGCCGACAGATAATACCTGGCTTAGTGACAGTGTGCGCGAGATGGAGCCCTTTATTCGCCAGATTTTTATTGGTAAGGGCGAAAATTGCGCCGACAATAACGCCTTCGAAGGAAAGCTTTTTGTGATCCGCAAGCAGGCTCACCATGCCGTTGAAACTGCTAATTTAGCCGGTGAAGAAGCCTACTACGTGCCCACCATGTCTTCCCGCACAATTTGCTATAAAGGTATGATGCTGGCTGACCGGGTAGGTGAATACTATACCGATTTGCAGGATGAGCGTCTCGAATCAGCGCTCGCTCTGGTTCACCAGCGTTTCTCAACCAACACCTTCCCCTCATGGGAATTGGCTCAACCGTTCCGCTATCTTTGTCATAACGGCGAAATTAATACACTCCGCGGCAACATCAACTGGATGGCCGCGCGCCGCCAGAATATGAGTTCGAATTTACTCGGCGACGACCTCGATAAGCTGTGGCCTCTGATTGGTGACGGTATTTCAGATTCAGGATCGTTCGACAATGCCCTCGAACTGCTGGTTGCCGGCGGCTATTCGCTTTCCCACGCCATGATGCTAATGATACCGGAAGCCTGGAACGATAATCCACTAATGGATGAAGGCCGCCGGGCATTTTATGAATATAACGCAGCCCTGATGGAACCCTGGGATGGCCCAGCCGCCGTGGCCTTTACCGACGGCAGGCAAATTGGTGCAACTTTGGACCGCAACGGCCTCCGTCCGACACGTTATATCGTTACCGATGATGACCTCTGCATCATGGGTTCTGAAGTCGGTGTGCTGGATATTCCAGATGAAAAAATCGTTGAAAAGTGGCGCCTCCAACCGGGTAAGATGTTCCTGATTGATCTCGAAGAAGGCCGCATCATCGACGATGCCGAACTCAAAGACAGCCTATCGAGTGCCTATCCCTATCAAAACTGGCTTGATGAGACGCAAATTCGCCTCGAAGACCTGCCAGCAGATGTTGAGCCGATGCCGCTCGACCATCAGACCTTGCTGGATCGTCAACAGGCGTTTGGTTATACCCAGGAAGATTTGAAATTTTATCTACTGCCGATGGCGACCAGTGGTCAGGACCCGATCGGCTCGATGGGACGCGATATCCCGCAAGCCGTACTCTCCGATCGTCCTAAGATGTTGTTTGATTATTTTAAACAGGCTTTTGCTCAGGTAACCAACCCGCCGATTGACCCAATTCGCGAGGAATTGGTGATGTCCTTGGTATCGTTGATCGGACCGCGGCCAAATCTGTTGGATTTGGAAACCGGCGGCAGTCATATGCGCCTGGAAGTACGCCAGCCTATTCTATCGAACGTTGATTTGGAGAAGATCCGCCATATCGATAGCCGTAACGGCTCTTTTCGTTCGGTCACGCTGAGTATGTGTTATCCCACTTCAGAAGGTTCTGAAGGAATGGCTGCAGCCCTTGACCGCCTCTGCAAAGAAGCCCAGGAAAAAGTTCTCGAAGGACAAAATATTCTTATTTTATCGGACCGTGACGTCCACGCTGATCAAGTGGCGATCCCGTCCCTTTTGGCCACAGCCGCCGTGCATCATCACCTTATCCGCGAAGGTTTAAGAACCGAATCGGGGTTGGTGATTGAAACCGGTGAAGCGCGTCAAGTACACGATTTCTGCCTGCTCGCCGGCTACGGCGCTGAAGCAGTTAATCCCTATTTAGCCTTTGATACGATCACCGACGCCCGCGATCAACTGCCAGACGATTTGTCGATTTCCGAAGCTCACGCCCGCTATGTCAAAGCGGTTGATAAAGGCATTCTTAAAGTAATGTCGAAGATGGGCATTTCGACCTATCAATCCTATTGCGGCGCCCAGATATTTGATGCCATTGGCTTGCGTGACGAGTTCATCGAAGCTTATTTCACCAATACTGCTTCGGCAATTGAAGGTATCGGCCTCGAAGAAGTTGCCCAGGAAACACTTACCCGCCACGAACTTGCCTTTGGTAATTCGCCGATTTTGGAAGAAGCTTTGGATGTCGGCGGAGAAATGGCCTATCGCATCCGCGGTGAAGAGCATATGTGGACGCCGGAGACAATCTCTAAGCTGCAACATTCCGCCCGCGGCAACTCGCAGGATATTTATAACCAATATGCCGCGGAGATGAATGATCAATCGCGCAAACTGAAGAACCTGCGCGGTCTGTTTGAGTTTGATTTTGACGGCAATGAAAGTATCTCGCTCGACGAAGTGGAACCGGCGGCCGAAATCGTCAAACGCTTCGTTACCGGGGCGATGTCATTTGGCTCAATCTCGTTTGAAGCTCATACCAATCTCGCCATCGCCATGAACCGGATTGGCGGCAAGTCAAATACCGGTGAAGGTGGCGAGGAGCCGGAACGTTATGTGCCACTCTCAAGTGGCGATTCGATGCGCTCCGCCATTAAGCAAGTGGCCTCGGGCCGCTTTGGCGTCACGGTCGAATACCTGCGGAATTCTGATGAAATCCAGATCAAAATGGCGCAAGGCGCAAAACCTGGTGAAGGTGGCCAACTGCCGGGGCACAAAGTTGATGAAACGATTGCCCGCGTACGCCACTCCACACCCGGAGTTGGCTTGATCTCGCCGCCACCGCATCATGATATCTATTCGATTGAAGATTTGGCTCAGCTCATCCACGATCTGAAAAACGTTAATCCAAAAGCCCGCATCAGCGTGAAGCTGGTCTCTATCGTTGGCGTCGGCACCATCGCCGCCGGTGTCTCGAAAGCCCATGCCGATCATGTGCTAATTTCCGGCATGGATGGTGGCACGGGGGCGAGCCCAATTACCTCAGTGATGAACGCCGGCTCCGCTTGGGAGATCGGCCTTGCCGAGACGCATCAAACTCTGGTTTTAAACAAACTTCGGGGCCGCATTTGTGTGCAAGCCGACGGCGGCATTCGGACCGGCCGGGACGTTGCTGTCGCTGCATTGCTCGGCGCCGACGAATACGGTATTGCGACAGCAGCTTTGATAGCCTCAGGCTGCATCATGATGCGAAAATGTCACCTCAACACCTGCCCGGTTGGCATTGCTACCCAGGACCCGGAACTGCGCAAAAAATTCAAAGGCAAACCCGAACACGTTGTTAATTATATGTTCTTTGTCGCCGAGGAATTGCGCCAAATTATGGCTGATCTCGGTGTTCGCAATATCACTGAAATGGTTGGCCGGTCTGATCTCTTAGAAATGAATGAAGCAATTGATCATTGGAAAGCCAATGGCCTCGATCTCTCGAGGATTCTCTACAAGCCGGATATGGGACCAGATGTCGCTGTCTATCACTCAGAAGATCAGGATCATGGCCTCGATAAGGCGCTCGATAACAAGCTGATCGAGGAAGCTAAGCCGGCGCTGGAAACCGGTCAGGCGGTCAAGATAGAGACCGAAGTCGCCAATATTAATCGTACCGTCGGCGCCATGCTGTCCGGCGAGATAGCCGAAAAATACGGCCAAGCCGGATTGCCGGATGACACCATCTATATCAAAGCCAACGGCTCTGGTGGTCAAAGTTTCGGTGCGTTTCTCTCCAAAGGAGTCACGATTGAACTTGAAGGCGATGCCAACGATTATATCGGCAAAGGCCTCAGCGGTGGCCATCTGGTTGTCTATCCGCCAAAAGTGTCCAAATTTGTTGCCGAAGATAATATTGTTATTGGTAACGTGGCGCTCTATGGCGCCATCGAAGGTGAATGCTATTTCCGGGGGGTTGCTGGTGAGCGCTTCGCGGTTCGCAACTCTGGTGCAACCGCCGTCGTCGAAGGTGTTGGCGATCATTGCTGTGAGTATATGACGGGCGGTGTTGTCGTTGTACTCGGCGAGACGGGGCGCAATTTTGCTGCCGGTATGAGTGGCGGCATTGCTTATGTTCTTAACGAATCTGATGATTTTGATATTCGCTGTAACATGGCGATGGTCGATCTTGAGCCCATTAGCGATGAAGACCGCATGCTCGAAGATCATGGTCACCAGCGCGGCGATCTCGAAACCCATGGCCGGGTAGATATCATGGGCGATATGACCGGCTATGATGCGCTGCGTTTACGTAAATTAATTGAAAATCACATGCACTATACCGATAGTGATCGAGCGCGGGAGATTCTCGATAATTGGGATGACTACCTGCCGAAATTTGTCAAAGTTATGCCTGTTGATTACCGCCGGGCGCTGCAAGAGATGCAGGCACGGGCCGATGAAGAAGCCGAACAATCAGATATCGGCGTCGCGGTAGGAGATTGATCATGGGCAAAGCTACTGGATTTATGGAATTCGAACCCCGCGATCGTACCTATCGGCCAGCCGAAGAACGCGTCAAACATTACAACGAATTTGTTGTTCCCTTAAGCGAGAAACAACTGTCCCGCCAAGGAGCACGGTGCATGGATTGCGGCATTCCCTATTGCCACACTGGCTGCCCGGTCAACAACATTATTCCCGATTGGAATGATTTGGTATTTCGCGGTAAATCCAGAGAAGCCATTGAAGTTCTGCATTCGACCAACAACTTCCCGGAATTTACCGGTCGTATCTGCCCGGCTCCCTGTCAGGAAGCCTGCACGCTCAATCTGGAAGATCAGCCTGTTACCATTAAAACCATTGAATGCGCTATAATCGATAAAGCCTGGGAAAAGGGTTGGGTTAAACCGCAACTGCCAGAACACAAAACTGGAAAAAAAGTCGCAGTCATTGGCGCCGGACCTGCTGGTATGGCTGCTGCCCAACAACTCGCCCGCGCCGGTCACGACGTAACCCTGTTCGAGAAAAACGCTAAAATCGGTGGGCTGCTGCGCTACGGCATTCCTGATTTCAAAATGGAAAAGCATTTGATTGACCGCCGCCAGGTTCAAATGGAACAGGAAGGCGTTTCGGTGCGCACCAATACGAATATCGGCGTAGATATTACTACCGACGAGCTCGATAAAGAGTTCGATGCGATCATACTTTCAGGTGGCTCGGAAGCCCCACGTGATCTGCCTGTACCTGGCCGGGAGGCAAAAGGCGTTCATTTCGCGATGGATTTTTTAACCCAACAAAATCGCCGGGTGTCGGGTGAAGATTTAGGTGATATCGAGGAAATTTCGGCCAAAGATAAAAACGTTGTCGTCATTGGCGGTGGTGATACCGGTTCTGACTGTGTCGGCACCTCTTTCCGCCAAGGTGCAGCCAGCGTCACCCAGTTGGAAATTATGCCGCAACCACCGGAGAAAGAGAATAAGCGCCTGACCTGGCCGGATTGGCCGATGAAGATGCGGACCTCGACCTCTCATGAAGAAGGCGCCGAACGTGATTGGTCGATCACGACCAAAAACTTCATCGATGCTAAAGGCAGCGTCACCGGCATGCAGACGGTTCGGGTAGAATGGCAAAATGATGAAGATGGCCGCATGCAAATGGTGGAAGTCGATGGCTCTGCCGACAGTATGCCGGCTGATTTGGTACTGCTGGCGATGGGCTTTGTGCATCCCACTCATGAAGGCTTGATCGAGAATTTAAAAGTCGAGTTGGATGATCGCGGCAATGTCAAAGCCAATACGGAAGACTATCAGACCTCGCAGCCGAAAGTTTTTGCCGCTGGGGATATCCGCCGTGGCCAGTCATTGGTGGTTTGGGCGATCCGGGAAGGCCGCCAATGCGCGCGCGCCGTTGATGAATTTCTAATGGGAAGCACAGAACTCCCGCGCTAATCGGCTGTGGGCATAAGTGCGCGGTAATCCACCAACAACTCCTTAAACTTCGCTGCAACCTTTTTACCTGCAACCGCATGTGGGGCATCTTCGTCTTCACTTTGCCCTGGATATTCTTCGAGCAATTTATAGCTATCCCGTTCGGTTATTCGATCCCACCAGGCTTGCACGTGAGGGCGATCTTCGAGCCATAGATTGAGCAACCGCAATAGATCGAGCACTTTGATAAACGGCGCATGGGTCGTTTCCACCAGACTGATCGCATCCCCCATAATCCAGGGTCGTCCGTCAGATAGAGTTTTTTCAGCCTTGGCAAAAATCCTTTCCCAAGCCCCGACTGCGCGGAGGACATAGAGAGAGTCCAGTCCTTCCCGAATACAGGATTGTTGACGATGAATGCGGTCAATATCGGTCACCTGTTTCCAGCGCGCCTCCATTTTTTCGATCGGTACCGCCAACCGGAATTTGGTGACAAAGTTGATTGACGCCGTCGCCTGATAGCCAGATTCGTCGCAATCTTTTATCCATTCCTCCAGATACGCCCGTTCAACCGCGTCGGCAGGCATTAAAGCTGGGTCTTGCTTAAGCCCATCGATATAACGGCAGATAATGGAAGATTCCCTGACCACTCTGCCATCATGAACCAGTGTCGGCACTTGTGACTTAGGATTGAGTTTTTGGTATTCCGGCGTGAACTGATCACCATCCATCAAGATGATTTTGTGCGCTATCCAATCATCGATACCTTTTTCGGCCAAGGTCATCACCGCACGATTGGAACAAATTGAATCCGCTTCTTCCAAATAATAAAGTTCTAGCATCACCTTCCCCCTATTCTTACAAGCGGAGCTAAATTTCAGCTTCGCCGACTTTCGCCACTTTGCACAATAAAGCGCGCAGTTGATACGTGCCCATTTGCGGATCAAACGGTGGCTCGACGCTGGTCAGTACATTCGCATTTGATTTCCAGACTCCATATTCGGGGGCCGGGTCTTCCGGGTACCACCAGCCGAATTCGGTATTAATGACGCGGGGGTCGATGCCTTCGGTCAGTTTTGCACGCTGGCGGATTTTACCCCGGCTGTTTTCAATCCACATCCACTCCCCATCTTCAATGCCGTGTTCAGCAGCGGTCGTGGGGTGAATTTCAGCGATTGGTTCGCGCGCACCCTTGCGGCAAGATTCAATCTGACGGCCTTCTGAATTAAAGAAAAACGGATTGCGGCCACCGGTGGTTAAAATCAGCGGATACTCTTTAGCCATTTCCGGCTGTGAAACAGGGCTTTCCGGTGGTTCTGAGTAATAGGGCAGCGGATCATAGCCCATCTCTTCAAAGCGCACGGAATAGAGCTCCAGCTTGCCGGTCGGCGTCTTAAAGCCGTCGGTTTCATATTTGCGGTATTTCATCGGCATTTCATAAAAGCCGATTTTTTTCAGCTCCTCGAAAGTTATTCCCGTGCCGCCAGCCTTCATTTGCTGCTCATAGACTTCTTCCGGGGTTTCAGTGCCAACATCGAGATTGAGCCGCCTTGCAAGTTCAGAGAAAATCTCTTCATCTGATTTGCATTCATGAGTTCTAACTGCCTGCTGGTTAGCGCAGATGACATTGCCGGCAATAGTCGGCAAGCCGGCGACTTCATTAATCTCGGGCCAAAACGCTGCCGGCAATACGATATCGGCCAGTTCAGCCGTCGGTGTCATAAACAAATCCGCATTGACCATGAAATCTAGGTTCATCAGCGATTCATAGACCAATTTGCTGTTGCCATAGGTCGTCAGCGTATTGTTGCCGAAAATCAGAAAGGCTTTCACCGGATAGGGCTCACCCGTTCGCATCGCTTGCAGAACAGTTGGGATATGGGCAGCAGGTAAAGCCGCCCCTTCACCGCAAAGCATTCTAAAATGCTCGAAGCCAAGACGTTTGGCGTTTTGTTCCTCGGATAAATTATCGATATTGCTCGGCACCGGACCAACACCGTGCATACCAAACACCCAACCGCCCGGTACATCGATGTTGCCAGTGATTGACGGAATAAGCGAGACCGCCCGAACTGTTTGGATGCAATTTGGTGTCTGCTCAAGCGCCACTCCCCACTCCATCAGCGCTGGTTTGATGGTCGCTAACATACGGGCTGCTTCGCGGATTTTATCAGCCGGCACCCAAGTGATATCTTCGGCCCATTGCGGCGTCATATCTTTAACGTGGGTGGCCAGTTCATCATAGCCATGGGTATAATTGTCGACGAAATCTTTATCTTGCAGCCCCTCTTCGATAATCACGTGGATCATCGCCAGCGCGAGCGCATCGTCAGTACCGGGACGAAGTTGCAGCCACAGATCAGCTTTTTTAGCTAGGTAAGTTTCTCGCGGATCAACCACGATAGTTTTTGAACTCGCTTTGAGGCCATCCCGGGCGTTAAAGCGCGTTTCCCCGTCAGGCCCGGAATTCAGCGGTTGGTGACCCCAAAAACAGATAACTTCCGCCGTTGTTTCGCTCAAGAAATCACTGACTGGAAAGTCGCCCATGGTTTGAATACAGGCATTGACGCGCGGGTGAAAGCATTGGGCAAAGCCGGGCTCACTCCAATTGGGGCTGCCGAAAGAATAGGCGAAGCGCGACACCCAGCGAATGTGATGGCGACCGGTGCCGGTGCCTAAATGAACTGCCTCGGCGCCGAATTCAGCTTTAATTTTTGTCAGTTTCTCAGCAATTTCATCGAGCGCATTATCCCAGCTTATACGCTGCCAATCGCCGGAGCCACGCTCGCCTTTACGTCGCATTGGATATTTGAGCCGGTCAGGGTGATAGACCATTTCTCTGGTGGCATTGCCGATGGGACAAAGGCGGCCTTGGTTAAAGGGGCTGTCAGGGTCGCCTTCGACTTTCACCAGCACATCGTCTTTAACATGCAACAAAGTTCCGCAGCCGCCATGACAGCTCCGGCACACACTTTTAAGAATTTGCGTGTCTTTGCTGGATGATTGGAGCTTCGGCTCGACGATCTGATCCATAAGGCCTCACTGCTGGAGTAGTTTTGATATTTCTTCAGGTAAAATTTATAATATAATAATTATATAAAGGCGACCGTATTGCACCAATTGACGCCAGGCTAACTCAACTGCCTCAGTGCCACCCACTGATTGCGTAACAATCTAATGAACAGTCATTGAAAGTAACGGCACAATATTCAAAGGTATTTTGTCATTAATAGTTAGAACTTGTGATCATAAGACCGGCCTTGTCCAATTGTTCGATATATCTCTTAAATAGTATTTTTGGTAATCTCCAAAACTGTAAAAGAGCCACGCCGAATTCGACACCTAATTACTTTTAAGCTCTTATATTTAAAGAGTTATATAGAGTTATTTATTGCCGGTTTGGCCGAGAGTTTTACACACCTCAAAAATTAACAAATTGAAGTTAAATCCTTTAGAAAAGTAGTGTAAATTATCAATAAAATCATCATAAAACTCGATTTATTATTTGATATCTATTAGTTACAACAATGCCCCCATAAATGGATTTGAAACAATCTCATTCCCGGCAACGACAGGTCATCTAACGGCAAAACTTATCGACAGACTTATCCACACCCAATTTGGATTGCTTTGTTGTGCAAATGTCACATAATTCCTAGTTAATTTTTTCACTTTTAAATCAATCCTGAGAAACTATTGAGATCATTGATTTTTTTACCAAAGATAAGTTCAATTTGGCAAATGCAGTTTGCCGCTTTCACCATGATCGGGTAAGTCTAGTGGCATAAATTTAACAAAGTGCAGCTAGTTAAAGGGGAGTAACAATGTCAGGTGAAATGATCAATATTGCCGCAGGGGATGAGGGTAGCTTTGGCGCTTATTGCGCCAAACCAGCAAGCGGCAGCGGACCCGGTATCGTCATGATCCAGGAAATTTTCGGTATTACCGACTGGATTAAAAAGATTGCAGACCGCTACGCCGAGCAAGGTTACGTGGTGGTAGCGCCTGACATGTTCTGGCGATTTGATCCGGACTTTGTCGCCGATCCCAGCAAGCCCGAGGAGCTCGAGAAGGCTTTCGGCTATCTGCAAACCGTCGACCATGACAACGCGGTCAAAGACATAGCGACGTCATTGGCGGCAGTCAAGGCGATGCCTGAATGCAATGGTAAAGTCGGCGTCACCGGGTTTTGCCTCGGCGGCACCTTTACCTATCTCGCTGCTGCCCGTTTGGAAATTGATGCCGCGGTCGCCTATTACGGCACTCAAATCCATGAATATCTCGATGAAGGCAAGAACGTCAGCTGCCCGATAATTTTTCATATGGGTGAACATGATGACACGTTCTCGGTTGAAGACCGCAACAAGATCCACGGCGCCTTGATCGGCAAGGAAAACGTCTCAATCCATATGTATGATGCCGGTCATGCGTTTTGTAATTCAGACCGGCCTGACGCGCACAATCTTGAAGCGGCAGAAGCCGCGCATGAGCGCAGTTTTAAACTGTTTGATACCCTGCAATAATAAGGATTATCTGATTTATGAACGATGCTACCGAGGGGCCAAGTGTGGGCCCTTTATCGGGTTTACGGGTTTTTGATCTCACACGCGTGCTGGCAGGTCCTAGCTGCGTGCAAATTCTAGGCGATCTCGGCGCAGACGTAATAAAAGTGGAGCGCCCCGGTCAGGGTGATGATACGCGAAAATTCGGCCCGCCCTTTGTTAAAGACCCCGACGGAAAAGAGACCACGGAATCTGGTTATTACCTCACCGCCAATCGCAATAAGCGCTCCATCACCCTCGATCTCACCAGCGAAGATGGCCAAGCAATGGCCCGGCAAATGATCGCTAAATGCGATATCCTGGTGGAAAACTTCAAGGTGGGAAATCTAGCAAAATATGGCTTGAGCTACGACGACCTCAAAGATGAGTTCCCAGGCCTGGTTTATTGCTCGATCACCGGCTTTGGCCAGACCGGTCCAATGGCGACCCAGCCCGGCTATGATTTTATGGCCCAAGGCATGAGCGGCATGATGAGCATCACCGGCGAAAAAGGTGGCGAGCCGCAGCGGGTCGGTGTGCCGATTGCCGACCTTACAGCGGGCCTCTGGGCAACTATTTCGATCAATGCGGCGCTACGCCACCGTGAAGTCACCGGTGAGGGCCAGCAGGTCGATATCTCGCTGCTGGATACCCAGGTTTCGACACTTTCGATCCAAGGGCTGAATTATCTAACCTCCGGCGAAGTGCCGGGGCTGCTCGGTAATGCCCATCCCAATATCGTGCCGTACCAAGTGTTCCCGACCGCTGATGGCAATGTTATTATCTCGGTTGGCAATGACGCTCAATTTGAGCGTTTCTGTGACTATATCGAGCGTCCCGAACTGGCAACGGATGCGCGCTTTAAAACCAATGATATGCGGGTGCGTAACCGGGACGCTCTGACCGAAATCCTCAATGATATCACTCGGCAGAAATCGACCGATTTTTGGCTTGAGGGTCTGGATGAGATCAAGATCGCCAGCGGTCCGATCAATCGTATCGACCAGGTCTTTGCCGACCCACAAGTCCAGGCCCGCGAGATGCAGATCGAAATGAATCACCCGGCGGCTGGCGATAAGCCGGTTCAGATGATCGGCAGCCCGATTAAGATGTCCGGCACGCCTGTGAGCTACCGACGCACCCCGCCGATGCTGGGCGAACACACCGATGAAGTGTTGAAAGAGTTGCTGGATTTGAGCGCTGATGAGTGTGCGGCGCTGAGAGATAAAGGCGTGATTTAATTAATTTGGGAGACTGGCGTGGTTCAACTTTTAGAAAGCGATATTCAGACCAAGGAAGTGCTCGATTGGCAAGGACTCCATTTGTTCCATTTCCCGAGTTCATCCTGTTCGCAAAAGACCCGTGTCTGTCTCAATCTGAAAAATATTGACTGGCAGTCGCACCTCGTGGATTTAGGCGCGAGAGAAAATTACAGCAAATATTATCTCGGCATTAATCCGCGCGGACTGGTACCGACCCTGGTGCATGACGGCGAAGTACATATCGAGAGCAACGATATTCTAACTCTGCTTGAAGAACGTTTCCCCGAAGTCAAATTGATACCGCCCGGTATGGAGGATCAAGTTGCCGAACTGCTCCACCACGAAGATGATCTACACCTGGATTTACGCACCCTCACCTTCCGCTTTACTCAGCCCCGCGGCAAAGAGCCTCGTTCAAAGGAGAACCTTAAAAACTACCGGGAACGAGGCTCCGGCACCGTGCGCGGTGAACGCGACGCCCATAAGGATGTCGAGCTTAAGTTTTGGGAAACAGCGGCAGGTACCGGCATCACCGACGACGCTGTCCGCGTTTCCGCCGGGCGCTTCAAGGCCGCAATTGACGATCTGGCTGAACGATTGCAAGATAGCAAAAACCTGCTCGGCGATGATCTCAGCATGCTTGATGTCGCCTGGGTAGTTTACGTTAACCGGCTGGTCCGTTGCGGTTACCCGCTTGAGCGTTTGCATCCAATTGTAAATGAGTGGTTCTGGCCGCTCCGCAATAGCCCGGAATTTGACCGCGAAATGCAGGTCCCACCCGAGGTTCAAAAAGCTGTCGACGAACGCCATGAAGAACAGCGAAATTCCGGCACAACCTTAGCAGAAGTGGCGGGGCTTTGATGGAATATGCTAGCGCCATTGGTCTCCTTAGCTGGCTTCGATTTAGCACAGAACATAAATGAAAACCCGCCGCTAAACTTGCTCGTCATTGATCGGCATCATTGCAGTTCGTGGCATTGAGCATATGGTCCGATAGCGCTTTTTGGGTTGCCGGAATAAGGCAATGACGGAGACAGAGAATGTCACAAACAATATCTGATGATTTCATTAAATCTGTCCAAGTCTTTTCCACCGGTTCCGGCGGACAACACTTAGAGCATCGATATGGCAGCCGATTGCCATCTTTGTGGTGGGTCCTTACATCCAAAAGCTGGGTCGAGATTCCGATAAATATTTACCTGTTCGAACATCGTAACGAACTTGTACTCTTCGATGCTGGTTTAGACACAGCTATTGGATCAGACCCCAACTATGTTTCCAGCTCAATCGGGAGGTTTTTTCTTCGCCGGCTATTTCGTCTCCACATCGGGCCGGACGATACTCTGACCGCTAAATTGAATGGATTGGGGTACGATGTCGCCGATGTCAGTAAAGTTATCGTATCTCATCTCCATTTCGATCATATTGGCGGTATTAAGGAAGTTCCTCAGGCCGAATTGCTGGTCAGCGGTGATGAATGGCGTCAACTATCTGACCCACATCCTGAAAGGGAATTTATTTTGCGCGAACATATTGAAGTTCCCGGCGCTAAATGGAAGCAGATTGAATTCGCACCAACTGATGATCCTTTGTTTGCACCGTTTGGTGGCTGTTATGATGTAATGAATGACGGTTCAATGATATTACTGCCAACACCGGGTCACACGCCAGGCTCGATGTCTTTGCTGGTACGAACCGCCAATTATCCGCCACTTCTTATGGTGGGCGATCTAACCTACGAAGTTGATCTTTTGATGAAAGATAGGGTCCCGGGGACCGGTGATATTGGTCAATTGCGATCATCTTTCGCCAAGGTGCGCGCCCTAAAGGAACAATTACCAAATCTCGTTATCTTACCTTCTCACGATCCCACTGCCGCAGAAGTCTTAATGACTAATATGCCACTTTAGCTATTTCTTCTTTTTATCTTTCTTCGGGTCTTTGAGCACGTCGCTATGTTTGCGGCTCATGTAGCGGTATTTATGGGCCGGTAACTGATAGACCCATTTGGAGACAACAGCGTTGATCGCTGCCGCTTCTTTTTTAACCGCATCACTGGCATTCTCCGAGGTGCGGGCAGTAAGCTCAGCCCAGAATTCTTCACCTTTGTTAAACTCAGCCATTTTGACATCCATGATCAAACCGTCATTGGTTTTAATCTCAGTTTTAATGGTATTATCGGCGGTAAATTTCTTCTCACCTTTGGCCATGACATCTTCAAGCTCAAGCTTGTCCAAGCCGTCACCCATATTGTCGATATCCGACTGATACTCGACGACCCGGTCAATCGGCATGTTGTCAATTTTGAACTTTTTCTTGCCGGCCCGGCTAACAATCATTTGCTGTCCGTCAGGATGCGTAACCGCAACATGCTGAATGCGTTTGCCGGCAACGTTTAAGAATTCCGGCTTTACCCATTTACTGATCTCGCCAGGAATGTCTAAGCGACCGGAAACCAGCCAGGATTGCTCATCACCGGGTTTACGGATATAGCGGCCCGTGTTCGACGGTCCGGCCACATCGGCGTTAATCTTGCCGACAATCAATTTAGCGAGGTCGCCAGATTTACCTTTAACCGTTAGCAATATCGATTTTGCTTTATCGCCTTTCAAGTCCTCAACCTGGAGACGGGCATAAAGCTTCGGTTTTTTGGTCTTGGCTTCACGCAATCGAAGCTCGGACAGGCCCAGCAATAGCTCGCTCATAACGCCGTTGGAGGCGACATAGTTCTGCCGGTCGGCCATCACCCATCGATCACCATCGCGTTTAACGGTAAGCGTTTGTTTGGCATCCTGAACAACAATTTCCGTCACACCCTTGGCCTGATCGGCAAAGCCCGGCAGCAGCAACTTGTCTTCTATGCCAACTTTATGGACCGAATAGCGTGACGCCACCGAAAAACTCGCTCCGACAACGACGATTGCTGTAATGGCAGTAAATCCAATAAATGTTTTAGGATTCATAACGATCTATACTCCGAATTAATCATGCGCAGTTTGTTGTTGGTAACGCCGGCGGCGGATGACCGCCAAGATCAGCGCCACAATCGCAATCACGAGCGGCATGGTCCAAATGTTGAGAATTTTGAGTTGGGTATCCAACTGCTCAATATCTTTTCTCAGCGCTAGCTGCACATCGCGTAACTGTTTACGCACGGTCAACATCTCGGCGCGGAATTGTTTAAAGGCTTTTTGCTGGGCCGAGGTCAGAATAATTTTGCCCTTGCCTTTGCCTTCAACGTTCAACCCTTGCAACTTACCTTGCAGTTCTTTCAGCTTGCCGGAAAGCTGCTGCTCGGTTTTGCGGTATTTATCTTCAGCCGAGTTTTTGATGTCTTGAATGGTGTGGAAGGGTTTGACCGACAAGCCCCGGCTCCGAAGCGAGATCAGCGCCTGACTGCCGCCGAGATTTTCCAGGGAATTGACCAGGAAATCTGCATTGTTTGATACCGGCGTCGAGATCTTTTTACCAAAGAAATCCTGTTGCTGCACCCAAAAGCGCGAAGTCAACATATCACTATCCGCCATCACGATCATGTTCAAATCCGCTTTGGATTCATTGAGATGGGGTGCCAACTTGACCGGCTTTTTGTCGTCATCTTTTTTCTTGGCATCTTTCTTAGGCTTCGGTGCGCCATTCGGAAAGGCCGATTTCACTTTGCCGCTAAAGCGCGCTGCAATGGTGAAGCTTTTATTCTCCGATTTAAACTGTTTGAGAATAGCTTCCGGATTAATTTGCCCGCGCACGAATTTGGCGTCGATATGCTGAGATATTTTGCTGGTTTGCAGCAACGGCGTCATCTTCAAGCTGGAGTTTTTTTTAAGTTCCAAGGCGCCAGCACTGGCCAAAGAAATAGCCGTGAGCTGACCGGTGACAACGTCTTTGTCATTGAGAGCACGCTTATCGTAAATACCCCAGGATAGATAATCAGCAATTACATCCCGGCCATTGACCGGTGCCTGTACCCGGATCGCCCTGGTGCGGTCACCGACAAATTTATCTTCGTTATATTCAATACCCCAGACATCAAAAAGTTTTTTAAGCTCAGATGAACCGGCACCAGGAGGCGCTTGTGGTGTCATCCGTGCGGTCTCGTTTTGCGGATCAAGGAAGACCAGCAGACGGCCACCCCGCATAACGAATTGATCAACCGCATACATCAGATTATCTTCGAGAATTTTTGGATGAACCATCAGCAACACATCGATATCGTCATCGATTTTCTTGGCCGCAGAATCAATCGACTTAACTTCAAAGAACTGCGTCACCTGCTCCATAATCGGCCAGGGTTTGTATTGCAGCATCGGATCAGCTTCGATCAACAGCGAGGTAATCAAGCCGATTTTTTTCTTCTTCGGTTCGGCTAATTCGAAAACCAGGCGTGTCAGATCATATTCCAGGAATTGTTCACGCTGCGGATTGAAAAATGGAACTGTTTTGCGATCATCCGTCGAGTTTACGGCCGCCATGCCGAAATATCCAAGCTCACCAGATTGATCGAGCGGCACACCTTGGATACCAAATTTTACCGCTTCATCTTCTTCGACCGAAAAAGAAACCGGATTGATGACTTTAAGATTGATCTTACCTCCGGAAATGACCTGGAAATGCTCGAGCAGTTCCCGCACCCGCTTGAAGTAATTGCCGTGAGGCGGGCTGATTTCACCAAAAGTCGGTGAGTAATAAAGCCGGAAGGTAATTGGCTCATCAATGGTCTTGATAACCTCTTTGGTACCTTCCGACAGGGTATAGAGTTTATTCTCTGTCAAATCCAATTGGGCGCTCTGAATTTCCAGCGACGACCAAATATTGACAAAAAACAGAAATACAGCGGCGACAACCAGTCCGGCAATCGTTAGCTTTTTGCGATCCATGTTTTCTAATATTTGCATGGTGCTACCTTACGATCCTCTGGTTAAGTCAATGACGGCGGCGTTGACATAAAGGAAAACACCAATGATCGAGCCGAAGAAAACAACGTCTCTGAGATCGATCACGCCACGGACAATAGTATTGAAATGGGTTAAGAAGCTCATTGACGCTAAGGCTTCCAAAACGAAGGACGGCGCCCAGCCTTGAAAGAAGGACTGTACCAGTTCTACGCCACTCATTAGGAATAAGAAACAGACGACGGCGGTCAGGATAAAGGCAATCACCTGATTTTTGGTGACAGCCGAAAGACAAGAGCCAATCGCCAGATAGCCGCCGGCCATCACCAGGCTGCCAAGATAGCTCGCGATGATCACCCCATTATCGGGCGTGCCGAGATAATTGACCGTGATCCACAACGGAAAGGTCAGTCCAAGGGCAATGGCGATAAATAACCAAGCCGCGATAAATTTACCAATCACCACCACCCAGGTCGGCGTTGGCAAAGTCAGCAAAAGCTCAACCGTTCCGGTCTTGCGTTCTTCCGCCCACAGCCGCATCGAAATAGCTGGGATCAAAAAGAGATAAAGCCAGGGGTGAAAACTGAAAAATGAAGCTAAATCCGCCTGGCCGCGTTCAAAAAAGGCACCCATGAAAAAGGTCAGCGCACCGCTCATGGCCAGGAAAATAACGATAAAGACATAAGCCAGAGGCGTCGAAAAATACGCTCCCAACTCTCTTTTAATAATGACCCAACAATTGTGCATTGTCCGGTAGTCTCCCTAAAATTCTAATTAACAAGTGTGAGTTGGCGGAAAACGTCGTCCAAATTGCCGCTTGACGACTGTGCTTTCAAATTAGCCGGTGTATCATCGAAGACTATTCTGCCTTCTGCAATTATAACCGCCCGCGTGCAAACTGCCTCAACCTCTTCGAGTATGTGTGTTGAGATGACGATGGCTTTATCGGTCGCCATTTCTTTTATGAGTTCGCGAACTTGATGTTTTTGATTGGGATCCAGTCCATCGGTCGGCTCATCCAGGATCAACACCTCGGGATCATGCAGAATGGCCTGCGCAAAGCCGACCCGGCGTTTAAAACCCTTTGACAGCGTATCAATGGGCTGGTTCATCACCGGATGCAATTGCAGTTTCTCAATGGCGTAGGCAACTTGCTTTTGCTTAGTTTCGCCCGATAGCCCACGAATTTCAGCAATGAAGTTCAAAAAGCCGGTGGTTGTCATGTCGCCGTAAAGCGGTGCTCCTTCGGGCAAGTAGCCAATTTTGGTTTTGGCCTCTAGCGGATGATTTTCAACATCAAACCCACACACCGCAGCTTTGCCACCGGTGATCGGCAAATAGCCTGTGACCATTTTCATGGTGGTAGATTTGCCGGCGCCGTTCGGGCCCAAAAAGCCCAACACTTCACCTTTTTTGACATCAAGTGAAATATTATCGACAGCCCGCAGCGAACCAAAGTCTTTGGTCAAGCCGTCAATTGAAATCATGGTATCGCCTGTCGTCATCCCAGATTTTTCCCTATATTTTTTTGTGTCTCGTTTACTAACTCAAGCCACATAATTTTGTAATTTGTCTAAAAGTTCAAATAACTTTTAGACAATATTTCGTGTAGTGGAGGTGAGCGATAAAGAGCGAGAGCCGCTCTGTCAATATCTGACATCACGGCTCCCATCTTTATTCGTTCGTGAACGGCTTACATCATGCCGCCCATACCGCCCATGCCGCCCATATCAGGCATGGCTGGGGCACCAGCTGGTCCGCCTTCTGACGGCTTTTCAGCCACCATCGCTTCGGTGGTGATCAAGAGACCGGCAATCGAGGCCGCATCTTGCAGCGCCGCCCGCACGACTTTGGTCGGATCAACGATACCGGCCTTCACCATGTTGGTGTATTTGTCCTCTTGGGCATCAAAGCCAAGATTGGCGTCTTTGCTTTCGAGCAATTTGCCGGC
>JABIIH010000115.1 GCA_018649245.1 Rhodospirillaceae bacterium
AAGATTGAGGAAAAAATCGGCAGCGCCGGTGGCGACCAGCAAGGCAGCTAATATCAGATAGCCAATGAGCACTTCGCCCACCACCCGGGTAACAATGCCGAGCAGCGCATCACTGGAATAAACATTGAAAGCCAAGGTTCGTGACAACGACACTGGCGGCCCCCATAGGATGCCGGGCATGTACTCGGCGAACACTGGGTAAATGCCGAAGAATATAACAATACCGAGAAAGATCAGCCCGCCCGAGCGGCGGCCAGCCTCCAGCACCAACAGGAACATGAGGGCTGCGACCCATAACTGCCATTCATTAGGCGGAATCCAGGTCTGGAACATCATGGAGCGGCCGTTGGTTGCCAAAAAAATTGCCACTCCAAAAATCAATATCGCCGGTATATAACTGAGCGACCCCACTGTCTTTTCTTTTTTATGGGCCGGTATCAGCAAATAGACCATTGGCATATACATCGCCATCAGAATAAAATAATACGAGATATCAAAAATCGACGGCAGGCCAATTAAGTGAGTGAGGCCAAAGATATACATCACCGCCATGGCGACGCCAGCAAATGACATCAGCAGGATTAGACCCCGCACGATCAGCGGCAGGCTCTGATAGCGCTCGAAGGTTCGATCAATAAAAGCTTCGGGTACCATTGCCTCTACTGCTTCGACGTCGCTGCCGAGGGGTTGGTTTTCGCCATTCGTCATGCTGAACGATCTCGATGTCTGTGTAAAAAATCTAAAATAAGCAGGCCTCAGGGATTACGAAGAAGCAGATGCCATATAAACACCGGCTTCTCCGTAAATACCTGAATTATTCTGACAAATTAGCCAGAACTAATTTCCTGGTCTTATTTTATCGCGGCAATTTCCTCACCAAAAGTCTTGGTCAGACCACGTTGCTTTTTGTAGTCCTTCCAGAAGGCCTGCCAATTTTTATTGTCCGGCACCGTATATATTTTACGGTACAGCTTTTGCCCTTTTGTGGTGTTCAATTTATCGGCTGCATCAAGGGCATCCTGGAAAATGGCGATACGCTTATTAACGATTGTGAGGATCTTATCCTGACGTGCCTGATAAGAAGCTTTCCACACACCTTTTTCCTTCAGATACTTGATCGTACCTTCATGCAAGGGTTCCAACATGCCTTGATCAAGATAAGCGACCAGATTCTTCACCGTCATCATTTTGGCGTGCACAAATTTGCCTTTAAATGTGTCATGGTTCTGATCAAGCCATTTGGTCAAATTGTAGACAAAGTCTGCACTTTCGCTGGCCCGTACATGTTGGGTTTGGAAAGCATGGTCCATCACAATACCGATTGCTGATTTAGGTCCGGATACGGTTTTTGTCGGCACATAACCAGCTTGCAATTTACGATAAGCGGCGAAACCTGAATCGCCTCGGTTGATACCCAGCCAGCGAATACCATTCGGGCCGGCTTCGGCTTTATAACTGGTACCTGAAATAGGCGAGGTAAAGGCAACATCTGCGCGGCCTTCAACGATAATTGCAGTATTTGCTGGATAGCTGCCAACTTCAACTTTGGTAGCATCTGATAGCTTCACGCCAGCATAAGCCAGCACGGCTTTGGCACCGGTGGAAATGAAGGATGAGCCGGAATAGAACGCTACTTTTGTGCTCGACTTAATATCCTTGATTGATTTGATTTTGGAATCGCCGCGTACCATATAGCCCCAAGGCGTCACCAGATTGACATACATCACCCGGGTGTCGGAGGGGCCGGCAACTCGCGAGGCATAGCCTTCGATGCCTTCCATTTGAGCGAAGTAATCGGACGGCTGATAAAGCGAAAGCTTGCCTTGGTTGGAATTGAGCCACGTTGTTCGAGCATAGCCGTTAGGTGTTGGTAAGACGCGCACCCGCACGCCTGTTTTGGCGCTGAATTCTGAAGTCCAGGCGACGTCCAATGAATGGTTGGCGGTGCCGACTGTCGGTGCAATCACATTAAAATATTTCGGCCATTTAAACTCAGCAGCGGATAATTGAGTGGTTCCGAGCAGACTTATGCCGGCGATCAAAAGCGCTGCCGGTAAAACCCGCATTGGTGTCTTTAATAATTGAAGCATTTTTAGTCCTCCCTAGTATCTATTTTATGGATGGCCAGAACTAAGCTCCCTCACTAAATCACTGTATTTGGGGCCTGTAGCCAGCGATATCCTTTAGCACTGAAAACTATAGCGATGCTCAATACCCATTAGAATACCCCAAAACGCGCAGCCACTATTTCCAAAATGCGAATAATTAGTGCAATATCTATTGCATTGAATGATTATAAGTAAATAATAGTTGTTGGCTTAGTTGTTGGTTTTTAGCGCTGATAGGAAAAATTTGTGGATACTCTGCAGAATTTGAAGACTTTTCTGGCAATTGCCCGCACCGAAAATTTTTCGGCGGCGGCGCGGCAAATCGGTGTTGCGCCATCGGTGGTCACTAAGCGGATCAATCAATTAGAACACCAAATGAGCGCCCGGCTGTTCAACCGCTCGACCCGTAAAGTCAATTTGACCGAAACCGGCGAGAAATATTTGCCGAAAGTGCGCGATATTATCCGGGACTTTGATAACGTCATCGCCGGCACGGCGGAATCTTCAAGCGAACTGGAAGGCCACTTGCGCATCAAAACGCCAACTACGACAGCAACGACATTTCTGGGTCCAATTTTTAGTTCATTTCAAAAAACCCACCCCGGCATCACTCTTG
>JABIIH010000294.1 GCA_018649245.1 Rhodospirillaceae bacterium
GGATCACCTCTGGGGTAACTCTGTAATGAATTTTATTATCGCGTAAGAATTCCCCCTATTCAACCCTTATTGATCGATCGATCAATAATTTTTGCCTTCTGAAATTAGTTTGCGTTGTCAGCCAGCTGAATGCTCGCAGCCCCTAGGATAGGACCTTTTTGGGCATTCTGCAGAAATACGGCGCAGCCTTGTCCCTGATGATCCGTTAGCTTCGCTGCCGAAATAGTCAGGGCTAATCTTTGACCCCGCCAATCACCGATTTTTTGTAAACTTCGCACCACATTATAATTGTTTAGTTTTACGCCACGATTTTCGCCGCGGCGGATTTTAGTGCTGTGAACAGGATCGAAGAAAACCAGCCAAACCGAGGCTTGCCCCGGTTGGCGGCCACGGGCGATCCGAATTTTTAGATCACCAGATTTCAGCCGGGCCAATTTTATCGGTATATCGGGAGCCAATTTGGCGTGTTTGATACTGGCGTTAATCGCTGCAGCATTTGAGCCAGTTGCCTCAGCCATACCGTGGATTACCATTTGCGGGGTATAGACGTAGGATTTTCTGAATATGCGTGAGTATTCGCGCTGACGTTGGGAGTTGATGGGTTTGGCGAACGGGTCTTTCCAGCCGATATAATCCCAATAATCAACATGGAAGGATAACGCCAGAATGCCGTCCATTTTCGCCAATTTACCGAGCAACGCATCCGCCGGCGGACACGAAGAGCAGCCTTGCGACGTATAGAGCTCGACCACGGTTGGTCCGCGATGGCGCACCGTGTCGCCAGCGTAAACAGATCCAATCGTAAATGTCAGTGCCACAAGAGCTAAGGTAATATTGTGGGTTATTGTTTTTATTAAGGTCATACATCAGAGATAGCGCAGGCGCTTATCTATCGCCAATCACATGCCAGTGAGAATGTGCCCAAAAGCAGCAAACGCGGCCCAGATGAGCCGCGTTCCACTAACAATTGCGTGAGATACCTAACTGTTCATTTTATTAATACTGCTTAGGCCGCGTTCAGGTTCCGCAGCACATACTGGAGAATACCGCCGTGGCGGTAGTACTCAACCTCATCTGCGGTATCGATCCGGCACAGCAGTTCGATCTCTTCGGTCGAGCCGTCAGCCCTGGTAATCTTACACGGCACATCCATGCGGGGATCAATGCCGTCTTTGATGCCGGTAATGTCGAACACTTCGGTACCATCCAGCTTGAGACTTTTTCTGTCTTGACCTTCTTTAAATTGCAGGGGCAACACACCCATACCAACCAGATTTGAGCGATGAATACGCTCAAAGCTTTCGACAATGACAGCTTTGACGCCTAACAGCCGCGTGCCCTTGGCCGCCCAATCGCGTGACGAGCCGTTGCCATAAAGCGAGCCACCAACAATCACCAGCGGCACACCGTCATCGGCATATTTCACCGCCGCATCATAAATCGACATTGGTTCACCAGAGGGCTGATGCACGGTGACGCCGCCTTCGGTACCAGGCGCCATTTCGTTTTTGATGCGAATATTGGCGAAAGTACCGCGCATCATCACTTCATGGTTGCCGCGGCGCGAACCAAAGGAGTTGAAGTCCTGAGTGCGCACCTGGCGATCGGTGAGATACGAGCCGGCGGGGCTGTCTTCTTTGATGGCGCCAGCCGGTGAAATGTGATCAGTGGTAATCGAGTCGCCCAAAATAGCCAACTCACGCGCCCCTTCGATATCAGAGAAGTCACCGGCTTTGGCAGGCATGCCTTCAAAGAAAGTCGGATATTTGACGTAAGTCGAAGCTTCCTGCCAATCATATGTCTCAGAACCTTCGGTCTGGATGGCTTGCCATTGCTCAGGTCCGGCCCACACTTGCTCGCTATAGCGTGTTGCGAACATGTCCGGCGTGATGTGGTTGAGCACGGCATCACTGACTTCTTTATTGGTCGGCCAGATATCTTTGAGATAAACCGGATTGCCGTCGCTGTCTTTGCCCAACGGATCATTATAAAGATCACGGGTCATTGAGCCGGCAATCGCGTAGGCGACAACCAAGGGCGGCGACGCCAGATAATTGGTTTTGATCTGGGCATGAATGCGGCCTTCGAAATTCCGGTTGCCGGAAAGCACCGCGCAGACGGTCAAATCACCTTCGGTAATGGCTTCGTCGACCGGTTCCGGCAGTGGGCCGGAATTGCCGATGCAGGTTGTGCAGCCATAACCAACAACATTAAAGCCGAGGGCATCCAGATCTTCCTGCAGACCGGCATGTTCGAGATAGTCTGAGACCACCTGACTGCCGGGGGCCAGCGAGGTTTTGACCCAAGGCTTCGGCCGAAGACCGAGCGCATTGGCTTTCTTGGCCACCAGACCCGCCGCCATCAAAACTGAGGGGTTGGAGGTATTGGTGCAGGAAGTGATTGAAGCAATGACGACATCACCGTCTTGGACTTGATAATCTTCACCCTTGGCATCAATCGGGCCTTTGCCGCGGCCAACGGTATCGAGGGTTTCTTGAAAGGCGCTCTTCGAGTCAGATAAGGCGATGCGATCTTGTGGCCGTTTGGGACCCGAAATCGACGGCTCAACGGTAGAAATATCAAGCTCCAAGGTGTCGGTAAATTCGGGATCCGGCGTTGAGGCATCACGCCACATGCCTTGGGCTTTGGCATATTCTTCCACCAAGGCCACCCGGACCACATCCCGCGAAGTAAACTTCAAGAAACGGATGGTTTCCTTATCAATCGGGAAAATACCACAGGTGGCACCATATTCCGGCGCCATATTGGCGAGGGTCGCGCGATCCGGCAGCGCTAGATTATCCAAAGCCGGGCCATAGAATTCAACGAATTTACCAACCACGCCTTTTTCGCGCAGCATTTGGACAACCAGCAGGACGAGATCGGTCGCCGTCGTGCCTTCTTTCATTTCACCGGTCAGCTTAAAGCCAACAACTTCCGGGATCAGCATGGAAACTGGCTGGCCCAACATGGCGGCTTCAGCTTCAATACCGCCGACACCCCACCCCAATACAGCCAGGCCATTGACCATTGTCGTATGACTATCGGTACCAACCAGAGTATCCGGATAAGCCACGGTTTTGCCGTCAACTTCATCGGTCCAGACGGTTTGCGCCAGGAACTCAAGGTTCACCTGATGGCAGATGCCGGTGCCAGGCGGCACCACACGGAAATTATCAAAGGCTTCCGAACCCCAACGCAGAAATTCATAGCGTTCCTGATTGCGTTCAAATTCTTTATCGACATTGGCGGTAAAGGCGTCATTACTGCCGAAGTTATCAATCATCACCGAATGGTCGATCACCAGATCAACCGGGCTCAGCGGATTGATTTTTTGTGGATCACCACCAAGATCGACCATCGCTTGACGCATCGCTGCCAAATCAACCACCGCCGGCACACCAGTGAAATCCTGCATTAAGACACGGGCAGGCCGGTAGGCGATTTCACGGTCCGAGCTTTTGCTTTCGAGCCAGGCTCCTAAAGCTTTGACATCATCGACGGTTACGCTCGTGCCATCTTCATAACGCAGCAGATTTTCCAACAATACTTTCAGGGAAAACGGCAGGCGGGAAATATCGCCGAGGCCGGCTTCGGCAGCGGCCTCCAGGCTAAAATAGTCGTAATCTTTACCACCGGCACTTAATGAACGGCGGGTTTTAAGGGTATCCTGGCCGACTTTGGACATGCGGCGCTCCTCCAATTTTGGTGATCATAAAGATGTATTTTCGAATTGGGGCCTTGCCTACACCATGACAAGGCGTTTTTCAAACCCTTGGGAAGAAAAATTGGAAGAAATCAGGTAGGCGTTTGACACCTAATGACACGAAAACGTTATAATTGCAGCATATTGTCGCCACATTTGAACCCTCTAATGCAACTCTATCAGGCCTCCTGATATCAAGAGAGCCACCACTAAGTCGGCAAACACTCTGGCTCTCTTACCCCCTATAGGCAGCTCGTCTGCCATAACTTAACGGCTGGAAAGCGTCCCCCCCCCTGAGACACCTCTTTCCAGCCGCTTTTTTTGCCTATCTTATTGTCTAGCGGGCTTTCCTCAGATAACTATGGGCATGGCTGATTTTTCCGGCAACGATCTGACCTGTATTCGCGGCGAACGCGTGGTCTTCGCCAAGCTTGCTTTTTCGATTGGCGAGGGTGAAGTGCTGTACTTGCGCGGCCCCAATGGCAGCGGCAAATCGACGCTTTTGCGCTTGATGGCGGGCTTGCTGCGCCCGGTCAGTGGCGAGCTGCGCTGGAACGGCGAGAGCACCAAAGAAGATGCCGAAACATTTCGCGGTCTGTTGCATTATGTCGGCCATCAGGACGCGATCAAAACCGCGCTAACGGTTGAAGAAAATGTTACCTTCTGGGCGGAAATGAGTGGTGTTGATCCTGAAAAACGCAATGTCGGCGAGGCGCTCGAGATTTTTTCACTCAGCCATCTCGCTTCACTGCCGGCGCGGTTTTTATCAGCCGGTCAGCGCAAACGGCTTAATCTTGCTCGTCTTTGCGCCAGCCCGGCACCGCTCTGGCTGCTGGATGAGCCGGCAAATTCTCTTGATAAAGCTTCTGTTGGCGCCCTCCGGTCAGCGATCACGGCGCATCAGGAAAAAGGCGGGCTGGTTGCGGTTGCCACCCATGAGGAGCTTAGCCCCGACACCAATATTCTCGATATTTCCGAGTTCACTAATAACAAGAGCGCACTAATGGAAGACGTGGCATGAGTGGTTTCTGGCAAGTCTTCATCAGTTTGATCCAGCGCGAATTGCGCCTCGCCATCCGTCACGGCGCCGACAGTATGATGGTGGTGATGTTTTTTGTGTTGGTCGTTGTGCTGTTCCCGCTCGGCGTCGGACCGGAGCCCGGCATTCTGACCCGCATCAGCGCCGGCGTCATTTGGGTGGCGGCTTTGCTTTCCGCGATGTTGTCGATGGACCGCCTGTTCCAGACGGATTTTGAAGACGGCAGCCTTGACCTGCTGATCTTAACGCCGCAGCCGCTGGAGCTGCTGGTGCTGGCTAAAACCATCGCTCATTGGCTAACCACCGGACTGCCGTTGATCATCGTCTCGCCGTTACTGGCGCTATTGCTCAACATGGAGGCCTCAGGCTATGGCGTCATGCTGGCAGCCCTGGCGCTGGGCACACCGACGCTCAGCCTGATCGGCGCCATCGGGGCAGCCTTAATATTGGGTGCGCGCCGGAGCGGTGTTCTCTTGTCTCTATTGATCTTGCCGCTGTTTATCCCCACTTTGATATTTGGTGTCAGCGCAGTCGATGCCGCTCTCACCGATCTGCCGAGCAAACCGCAATTGCTGGTATTAGGCGGATTGCTATTAGCCGCTTTTGCGCTCTGCCCCTGGGCCAGTGCAGCAGCCCTTCGCCAAGCTGCGGAATGAGGGTAAAATTATTACCAAAAAGTAATGTATTATTGAGTAAGATCAATTTGCATCTAACGAAAATAAGCTATATCCAGTATCGAATAATATGCCCCGCAAATTAGCCCACGAATTATCCATGATCACGATCGAGGAACATGTTTAATTATTTCGCCAATCCAACTCGTTTTTTGCGGCTGACGTCGAAGCTGCAGCCGATTGCCATGGTCGTAACCATTATCTGCATGGGTGCGGGGCTCTATTATTCGCTCTTTCAATCGCCGCCTGATTATCAGCAGAGCGAAACCGTGCGCATGATGTATGTTCATGTGCCGGCAGCCTGGATGGCGATGTTTTGTTATGTAGCTCTGGCTGCTTCCAGCGCGGTGGCGTTGATCTGGCGGCATATGGTCGCCGATATCGTTGCCAAATCGACGGCCCCGATTGGCGCTTGCTTTCCCTTTTTAGCGCTGGCCACTGGCTCGCTTTGGGGCAAGCCGATGTGGGGCACCTGGTGGGTCTGGGATGCGCGCCTGACTTCGGTGCTGATCCTGTTCTTTCTCTA
>JABIIH010000083.1 GCA_018649245.1 Rhodospirillaceae bacterium
CTTTGATCTTTAGAGGCGACGCCACTAGCGGGCGACAATTCGGGATCTATTTCCGGTGCGGGTGATGGTGTCTGCAGTGGCGGGCTATCCGGTTGAGCCGGCGCTGGGCTGGGTGAGGGCGGTCCGCTGGAATCCTCAGGACGCTCGGTGCGATCAAGGTCTGATCCCATCCACACAACCTGCTCAATCACTTGCCCGCTTTTTGGAGTTTCATTCGCCATGTTTCCTTCATAACGATTTATCTCTCAGATTGCTAGAGCATTGTCTCGAAGTCGAACCTGCCCAGTCGCGGCATGTCCTGAGATGTCCTGAGATGTATTGACTGAATTATAGACGTCCTCTAATGCTTACCCGCCTAATTGTTGGTGGCCCAACTGATTGGCATGATAATTTTGTCTAATTCAGGAATGGTGGATGACCACTGAACTTGCAATCGCGCTCGCGCAAATTAATCCAACTGTCGGCGACGTCGATGGTAATATCGAGCTCGTTCGCGAAGCGCGCGCCAAGGGGGCTGCTGATGGCGCTGATCTGGTTGTCACCGGCGAGCTTACTATCAGCGGCTATCCACCTGAGGATTTGGTGCTTAAACCCGCCTTTCTTGATCGGGTGGAAGAAAAAGTGACGGCCCTGGCGGCCGAAACCAGTGATGGCGGCCCGGCGCTGATTATTGGTGCGCCGTGGAGAGAAGACGGCAAGTTATATAACGCGGTTCTGCTGCTTGATCAGGGCGAGATCGCGACCATTCGCTATAAACATTTATTGCCAACTTATGGCGTGTTTGATGAGGACCGGGTTTTTGATCGTGGCCCTGTTCCCGGACCGATTTCCTTTAAAGGTGTCCGCCTCGGCGTGATGATCTGTGAAGACATGTGGCAGCCTGATGTCACGGAATGTCTCGATGAATCAGGCGCGGAAATTTTGGTGGTTATCAATGGTTCACCCTTTGAAGTCGATAAGCCGGATCAGCGATTAAACTTGGCCGTGGCGCGGATCACCGAGTCCAATCTGCCGATGGCCTACGTTAATTTGGTCGGTGGCCAGGATGAATTGGTGTTTGATGGCGGCTCTTTTGTGCTCTCGGCGGATCGTGAGCTGCAAATTCAAATGCCGACTTTCAGCGCGACTCAAATTACAACTCAGTGGTCGAAATCGGATCGGGGCTGGGTCTGCGCGCCGGGAGAGATTGAACCGGTGCGTGAAAAAACCGAGCAGATGTTGGCGGCAATTTATCAAGCCATGGTTTTGGGCTTGCGCGATTACGTCACCAAAAACAATTTCCCTGGCGTCATACTGGGATTGTCAGGTGGCATTGATTCCGGCCTTTCGGCAGCGGTCGCGGTTGATGCGATTGGTGCTGAAAAAGTTCATTGCGTAATGATGCCCTCGCCTTATACCTCACAGGACAGCCTCGATGATGCTGGCGAGCAGGCTGGCATATTGGGTATTACTTTTGATACCGTGCCGATCCTTGAGGCGATGAAGGCGTTTGAAGGTATGTTGGCGCCGGTGTTCGGTGACACCGAAGCCGATACGACGGAAGAAAACATTCAGGCCCGAGCGCGCGGTCTTATTGTCATGGCGATCTCGAACAAGCTTGGCTATATGCCGCTCACCACCGGTAATAAGTCGGAAATGTCGGTGGGCTATGCGACACTTTATGGCGATATGTGTGGCGGCTATTCGGTTTTGAAAGACGTCTACAAGACAACTGTTTTCAATGTCTCTCATTGGCGTAACGAAAATTTTGTCACAGGATTTTTGGGCCCGGATGGTCGCGCTATCCCGGAGCGGGTGATTACCAAAAAACCGTCCGCAGAATTGAAACCCGATCAGTTTGATGAAGACAGCCTGCCGCCTTATGAGGTGCTGGATGATATTTTGATGAGCTTGATTGAAGGCGAGCGGGCGGTTGTCGATATTGTCGCCAAGGGTCATGATCCGGCAGTGGTGCGCCGGGTTTGGCATATGCTGGACCGGGCTGAATATAAACGTCGCCAGGCACCGCCGGGCGTGAAAATTTCGTCCCGCGCATTTGGCCGCGACCGCCGCTATCCGATTACCAACGGCTTTACCAATTTGATGTGGGAGATTGAGGGGGAATAAGCCGCTAATCTTTTGCTTTCGACTGGTTTCCGCCGGTATCGACTTTACCAAGCAGATTGTCGAGCAATCCCCGCAGGTCCTCTGACTGGCGGAGCAATTCATTGGCGGCTTCCAGCGCTTCCTTGGAGGCGATGGCGGCGAAGTCTTTAGCGGTTTCATTGACGCTGTTGATAGTGCGGCCAATCGACTGCGTAGCTTTGATCGCCCTTTTGGTGCCGCCTTGGATAGTTTCGATGCGGTCGGCGACGGACTGCCCCGATGCTGATTTTACTGCGCTTTTCTTTTTGCTGCGTTTTTCATCCAAGTGAATGAGGTTCTCGGCATCGCTAGCATCGTCGAGTAAAGCGGTTTGAACCGACAGCAGGCTCATTTGATCACTGATGCCAACCATCAGAATCTCGATATCCTCAATTTTATCAGCCGCTTCGTCGAGACCGGAGACCATAGTCTCTGTTCGCTCGGCATCTTCGGCGGCAATGGAAGCTGTTTTACTGGTCTCAGTTACCTGCTGGCTAATTGAGGTGATGGCGCTTTTGCCAATCGGCAACTGCGCTTCGCCAAGTTCATCAATGGTTTCATCACCGGCGTCTTCAGTTTCAGCTTGAAATTCTGTCTCCGCCGGCAAATTGTCTGCGTGTGGGATGAGGCCTCGGCCCGTTGCATCATCTTTATCTGCAATGTCTTCCTTAATTTCTTCCTTGATCTCCGCTTTAAATTCTTCCAGTACTTCTTCCGTGGTTGCAGCTGGTGTTATCGGCTCGGGTTGAGTGGTTGCAGATTCTCGTTGTTTGAGGGCAATTTCGAGATCTTTCCGTAACCGATCGGCTTGCAGCATATTCTCGCGGAAGATTGCCAAGGCGCTGGCGATTTCACCGGCTTCATCATAATTGCCGAGATAGGGGATCGGAGCGCTGACATTGCCACGAGCGAGTTCCAGGGCAATTTCTGAAATACGTCTTGTTGGTTTTGATATGCTGCCCATCAATATCAGCCCGAAAAATATCAATAAAAGCAAAATGCCGCCGCTGCCGCCGGCTAAAATCTGGCGAACAAATTCTTGGGTGACTTTGCTTTCCTGGCGCGCCAGTAGAGAAAAATTACCGGAATAATTAATCAGGGTATCGAGGCTGGGTGCCATATAGGTATTGATTTCACCAAGCCGGGTAATCTCTTTGGCGAGCGTAATTCGTGTGCGCCCCAATTGGGTGATGTCGCTGCGATGACTTTGCAGCATCGCCAACACGGTTTTCTTTTCCGCATCGCTCAATGAAGACGCCACGATGGACTTATTAAGCAGGCCAATATCGATCTGTATTTGTTGCAGGATTTTATCAGTTGGGTTTTGTGCAATTTGTAGTTCAGTGGATTTGATGCTGCCAAGACCTACCCGGATATCGCTGTCTTTCAATTGCGGGCCCAGTTGATCAAGGCGCTTTTTAAGGGCGGCGAAAGAGGCATTTGCATTTCCGGCGAGGCCGCCTTCCGCCTCAAATCCCAGTAAGGTATTGATTTTAACGATATTAGAGAACTGCCCAGCATGTTGGGCGACACCGTCATTCAAAGTTGTTGCCATTTTTTGAGCGTCGGTGGCTGCCGGGTCTTCCATCAGGAGCTTAAGGTCGCGGGCCAATATTTCCGAACGCTTTTGGTAGTTTTCGGCATAGCGTAAATCTCGGTTTAAAATAAAGTTTTGGCCGTCGCTGTTAAGTGCCAAGGTCGCTGATTCAATCCTGGATACCAGACTCGCCAGATGACTTGCCGTTCGAACTTGATCGAGAGATTTAGATAACAACTGATCGGCATGAAAAAATAATGCGGCCATGCCGCCAATTGCCACCAGGCCCAAAACCGTAAACAAGGAATGACGCGTGGCGAAGCGAGACGTGCCCATGAAGGAACGATCGGAAGGATCATCGCGCGATGGATCACCTTTGATGACCGGCGAGACTTCCTGCGCAAGGTCCCGGCTTGAGTTGCTCGCGGATGCTGGCGCGTTTGGATAAGACGGCGATGCCGGTTCGTCTTCAGCCATTATGTTTCCTCGTGGTGTTCCCGCCAAATTACCCCTAAGTATTCAGGTAAGTTCTTGGTATTATTGTCTTAATATCAGTGATTTGCGTCATGTTAGCCTGATTAAGATGGTTGAGGCAAAATTATTCTGTCCGATTTTATTGAAAATCGCGATGCCATCCAATTTCGTTAACTCTTTTCAAATGTTTTCTTGGCACTATGCCAGGACGTGAAAAGACAACAAGCGATCACCAGATTAAAGAAATCAAATGAGTGATGATGTAAAAATGGTGGGTGCGGCGGTCCAGCCTCTGAGACATTCAGGGCAATTTCGCCAGCAAGCCCTTTCAGGATATGAAGCGTCTAAAGAAGTCGACCGGCAGGCGCGAATCACCAAGCCAATGGATGAGCCGGCCTTTCGTCGGGCGCTTGATAAGCTCAACCATACCTTAGACGTAGATAAGCCGCTCCGCGATGACGTACCGCGCGGCTTTTACCTCAATATTCGCGTTTAATGTAATAAAGGTGCCAGGTACCTTTATTGATACCTTTTAAATACTAACTTTTAGCTCTCCAGGCCGAGCAGGGAATTGGCAAAGTCCTCGGCTTTGAACGGGCGTAAATCCTCGGCCTGTTCGCCAACCCCGACCGCATGCACCGGCAGGCCAAACTTCTCCGCCAAGGAAACCAGCACACCGCCTTTTGACGAGCCATCAAGTTTGGTGACGATTAAACCGGTGACGTCAATCATCTCGGCAAAAATTTCAACTTGTGAATGGGCATTCTGGCCAGTAGTTGCATCAAGCACCAGCAAACAGCTATGAGGGGCAGTCTCATCAATTTTCCGGATCACCCGGACAATTTTCTCGAGCTCGGCCATCAGCTCGGACTTATTTTGCAGCCGGCCTGCCGTATCGATCAATAGGATATCAGCCTTCATGGCTCTAGCTTGCTGCAGTGCATCGAAAGCCAAGCCGGCAGCATCCTTGCCAAGCTCAGTTGCGATCACGGGACAATCGGTGCGTTGCCCCCAAATCTGGAGTTGCTCAATCGCTGCGGCGCGGAAGGTATCGCCAGCGGCCAGCACAACTTTCTTACCAGTTTGTACAAAAGTTTGTGCCAGCTTGCCAATGGTTGTGGTTTTGCCGACGCCATTGACGCCACAGACCAATATAACGTGGGGGGCATGGCTCGTGTCGGGTTCAAGAGGGATCGCAACCGGTTCTAAAATCTGAGTAATTTCTGCCGCCAGAGCCGTGCGTATTTCCTCAGATGTTACTTCCTGATCAAATCGTCCGGCGGCAATTTTCTGGGTCAGGCTGGCCGCCGTCGCCACCCCCAAATCCGAAGTAATCAAAATTTCTTCAAGTTCTTCTAGTGCAGCGTCATCCAATTTGCGTTTGGTAAAGAGATCGTTGATGCCTTGGGTGAGGGCAGAGGAAGAGCGGCTAAGGCCGGCTTTGAGGCGAGACAGCCAGCCGGTTTTTTGTGGTTCACTCATTAGGGTGCTATTTCCGCGATGAGGCCATCAGGCGAGGTGCCGGTGATCAAGGCTGAAACTATTGAGCCTTGCCGGAAATCTTGATTAAGACGCACCGGGGCATAAGTTTCGGTGTAGCCCTGACTATTTCGTTCGACCAGAATTTTAGCTGTCTGACCCGGCAGTTTTCCAAAATAAACTGCTTTTGTTTGCTCGCCTTTTCGGCGGAGCTGAGCAGCACGGGCTTTGCGGATTTTCTCTTCAATCTGAGGCATTTCGGCGGCGGGCGTTTCCGGCCGGGGTGAATAAGGGAAGACATGCAGATAGGTCAAACCTGCTTCATCCACCAGCTGCAAGGTGTCCTCGAACATCGCCTCACTTTCGGTCGGAAAGCCGGTGATAAGATCGGCGCCAAATACTACATCAGGTCGCAAGTTGCGAAGGCGGGCACAAAGATCGATGACATCTTGACGATTGTGGCGGCGTTTCATGCGTTTCAAAATCAGATCGCTGCCGGCTTGAACGCTGAGATGTAAATGTGGCATCAGGCGCGGCTCGGTGGCGATTAAATCCAACAGTTCATCATCAATCACGGCAGGGTCGAGCGAGCTTAGTCGCAGGCGCTGTAATTCGGGCGCCGCGGCAAGGAGGCTTCGGGTCATCTGTCCGAGACTTGGACTGGCCGGCAAATCCCCGCCATAAGATGAAATATCAACACCGGTAAACACCACTTCCTGATAGCCTTGGCTGGTGAGTTGTTTGACCTGCTCAACGATATGATCGAGCGGCACCGAGCGGCTATTACCGCGGCCAAAGGGAATGATGCAGAAGGTGCAGCGATGGTCACAGCCTTGTTGAATTTGCACAAAAGCGCGCGAGCGTGACTCGAACCCGCTGATTAAATGACCAGCGATCTCGGTCGCCTGCATGATGTCTGAAACCAAAATCTTTTCTTGAGCCTGTGCCGGCAGATAACTTTCCAGTTTGAGTTTTTCCTCATTGCCCAGCACCTGATCGACTTCCGGCATGGCGGCGAATTTTTCCGGGGCGATTTGCGCTGCACAGCCCGAGACGATGATACGGGTGTCAGGATTCTCACGCCGTAGTTTTCTGATTTGCTGGCGGGCCTGGCGTTCGGCCTCTGATGTCACCGCACAAGTATTGAAAATCACGGTATCGCCTAAGCCTGCCTGCTCTGCCCGTATCCGCATAACTTCAGACTCAAACGCATTGAGGCGGCAGCCCAAGGTGATGACTTTGGGTGAAGTGCTCATGACAGCATCCAAGTGCCGGTAAAACTCAATTCGGTCGGTCCGGTCATCAGCACATGATTGTCATCACGCCACTCGATCTCCAAAGTGCCGCCATTTAATACGACACTGACTTGGCGCTCGGTAAGCTCACGCCGGGCAGCCGCGACCACAGCAGCACAAGCACCAGAACCACAAGCTTCAGTTTCACCGACGCCACGTTCCCAAACGCGCAAACGAATTTGATTGCGGGAGATGATCTGTGCCTCCTCGACATTCGTCCGGTTGGGATAAAGCGCATGGTGTTCAAGTTGTGGCCCGACGGTTTCAAGCTCAATCGCTTCAGCATCGGCAACAAAAAATACGGCATGAGGATTACCCATGCCAACGGCAACCGGATTGCTTAACGGTCCTTCGTGCATATTGAGCGCGAGCGTATCCATTTCGCCGACCAGCGGAATATCCTGCCAATCAAGATAAGCCGGGCCCATATCAACGGTAATTCCAGATTCAGAGCGAACCGCCAGTAATTCGCCAGCCAAGGTCTTAATCTTTGCTCGATCAGAACCTTTTTCATCAAGGATAAGCTGGCCGACACATCGCGCTGCATTGCCGCAGGCTTCAACTTCTCCGCCATCAGCATTGCGGATCCGCATCATCAGATCAGCGTCACCAGCTGCTTCTTCAAGCAGGATCAATTGGTCGCAGCCGATACCGCGCCGGCGGTCTGCAATCGCCAGTGTTTGGGCCGCGTTAAGTTCCAGCGGCGTGCCGCGGCCATCCAAAATGACAAAGTCATTACCGAGGCCGTGCATTTTTATGAATTTCAATGCTGTCATAGGGGCGATATAGAACCGATAAGGGCAGAAGTCCACCCGATATCGTGCTTTAAGCGGTTTTTGGCCCGAAGGTTTTAAGAAAAGCCGTCAGGTGAAATTCTGCCTGGGCTGGCTCATATACATGTTCCTGGCCGGTGGGGCAGGCGCGGCGCGCCAAACAGCCATTTTGCAAACAATCCTTCCCCTTGGTCGAAGCCATAAATTCGGTGCAGGCCACGATATTGAAATTTTTTGGGAATTCGTTGTCGGCGATCGCGTCAACCGGGCAGGTTGAAACGCAGGGCCGCTCAGCACAATCCTGGCAGGGCGAAGCTTGGGTCTCAATCGATGGCAGTTCCACTTTATCTTCAAATAATAATACCCCTCGATAGGCGTGCCAGAGACCATACTCAGGGTGGATGAGCGGCCCAAAGGGTGAAGGAAAGACAGCTTCGGCCCTTTGCGCCCAGGTCAGGATGGGAATAAAGGGTGGCCCATCAAACGGGAAGATTACTGCAGCTTCTAAATCTTCGGCAATTTTTGTCAGCGATTGGCGGGTCCAGTTTTCCAGCGGATTTTTGATCTCTTCCTGCCCTTTTTCAAAGGCTTGCCAGAATTTGAAGCTCGATTGATTGCCTGCATTGCCGACGATTATAGCAGTTTGATAGTCAGCCAATATAATAGTCTCGCCTTGATCTTTTGCGGTCGGATGAAAACCACCGCAACAGCGCAGACTGTTTTGGTTGAGGCGTTGCTCGATGCTGGAGTAATTCATGTCCTATCTTAGCAAGACACAACGGTTCCGGCAAAAGAGCAATTCACCGAAAGACGAATTACATGTCAGCGAGAGCGACGGATTCGGCAAGTTTGACGAGAGATTTTTGCATGTCGCGGCTGGGCAGATTGAGATATGAATCGAATAGCCGGCGCAATTCCTTGGCTTGATGAGCATTGATCGCCAAATCAGCATTACCGTTGTTGATTTCGGCGAGATCAATAAAGAAGTAATTGGCTTCAACTGCAAAAAACGAACACAATCTGTAGATCTCTTGTGCCGTCAATTCGTCTTTACCGCTCTCGATCGCCGCCAGTTGTTTAGACGTTTTGTTAATTTGTTTAGCCGCGCGGCTGCGGGAAATATCCTTTTCATGTCGTAGCATACGAATGCGATGACCAATGAGTGGATTGAGGAAATCATATTTGCGAACTCGATTTTTTGGTTCATTCTCCGGTTGGTCACCGGATGGTTGTTCCATCATCATTTTCTCACTTCCGGTCACTTTTTTGTCAATATTCAATTGAACAAATAAGGCGAGTTTGCTTTACTCAATATCATACATCTTATAGGTGTAAAATATACCTATATGCTAGTAATGATATATCACGACCATTCGTCAAGAAAAAGTGAAAATAATACAATAATAGATTGTGAATCGGGGAAATCCGAAAGTTATTTAAGCTTCAAACAGCCAATTCAACTTGAACTTTGGGCCAAAGTTTTGACAAATTGAGACAATCTTTTGCGAACATCTTCGTCTGTTACGCGGTAATAATTGTGCATTAATTCAATAGCCTCTCGTGAAGACATCGGATCTTCTTGGAATGGTACTTGCGGGATATCCGATAAATCCAAGTTAATAATCTCCGATTCATCAAGGTTTTCAACACCTTCAAAGAAAAACGAGACATCTACACCAAGAGTCTTCGAAATTTTAAATAAATTGCTGGCACCTATCCGGTTGGTGCCATTTTCATATTTCTGCACTTGTTGAAAAGTAACGCCGATGGCCTCACCAAGTTTCGTTTGGCTGATTCTTAAGCCCACACGCCGAGCGCGAACACGAGAGCCAACATATTTATCAATTGGATCCGGACCGTCATCTTTAATAGTTCTTCTTCTACGCATAAGCAACTCTCCCTTGGGAGCACTATAATATGTCAATTAGATTTAATCGATTGATTTCTTTACATCAATTTGAAAAATATTACTTTAGTATTTAATAATTCTAAACCGCAAAACAAATAAGTACAAACCGAAAAGGTGTTGATGTAAACCTGCACATCAGATCATGTTTTGATAATTAAACTCACAAAATATATAGTTTTATTTAAGTCTAGTTCAAGTAGAAA
>JABIIH010000056.1 GCA_018649245.1 Rhodospirillaceae bacterium
AATGGCGGACGTGCCGATATTGCCCTTAAGCTATTCAACACAATCCTGGAAAATGTTTTCAAGCTGGGACCGCTTTATTCTGCCGTCACCTTTCTCAAAAGGTGTATTCGTCTGGGGCGAACCAATTGAAATTTCAACGGATGCCGATGAGGCAGCGCTCGAAACAAGCCGTCTTGACTTGGAAAGCGCCCTGACAGCAGTAACCAAACAGGCGGATGATCTTTGTGGTCAGGTGACCCCCGAGGCGGAGGAAGCTCCGGCATGATGCTTTCTCTCTATCGCTTAACGACTATTCTCGGCGCACCGTTGATCCATTATTTTCTCAATCGGCGCAAAGCGCGCGGCAAGGAAGACCCAGCGAGGTTCGGTGAACGCCTAGGCAGTACTGAAAAACCGCGCCCGGAGGGTCCGCTCTATTGGCTTCATGCAGCAAGCGTTGGTGAAAGCCTGTCGCTGCTGCCCTTGATTGATAAATTACTGGCCGATCGTCCCAACTGCCATTTGCTGATGACCACCGGCACAGTGACCTCAGCCAAATTAATGCAGGAGCGATTGCCCGAGCGCGCCTTCCATCAGTATATCCCGGTCGACCGGCCGTCTTATGTCAGGCGATTTTTAGATCATTGGCGGCCCGATATTTCGCTTTGGGCGGAGAGTGATTTCTGGCCCAATATGATTACCGAGGCGCAATCCCGGAATATCCCGATGGTCTTGGTCAATGGCCGCATTTCAGCGAATTCCTTTGCCGGCTGGCAGCGGGCGCGCAGTTTGATCAGGGCTCTGTTGCAAGGCTTTACGCTCTGCCTGGGACAGTCTCAAGAAGACTTCGACCGGCTTGTTCTTTTAGGCTCCCGCCATACCAAAAATCTTGGCAATCTGAAATTCGCCGTGCCGGCTCTGCCGGTTGATGACCAGGAGTTCGCGTCGCTAAAAACTTTAATCGGAGAGCGTCCCTGTTGGCTCGCCGCCAGCACCCATCCGGGCGAAGAGGAAATTATCGCCGAAGTTCACAAGCAGTTAAAAAACACCCATTCAGACCTGCTGACAGTTATTGTGCCGCGTCACCCAACACGGGGCGAAGATATCGCCGAAGCACTGCAACGGCTGGATGTTAGGCTTGCGCTCCGGAGCACAAATAGCCCCCTGACCGCCGATACCGATATTTACATCGCCGATACAATGGGCGAATTGGGCCTGTTCTTTAGGCTGACCGATATCGTATTTATGGGAAAATCCCTGGTGCCGCTCGGTGGCCAAAACCCACTTGAAGCGCTCCGTCTGGAATGTGCCGTGATCCATGGACCTCACATGGCAAATTTCCAGTGGATGTCCGAGCAGATGCTAAGCGATGGTTGTTCGTTACAGGTGAACAATGCTGAGGAACTTAGTAATGCAGTGACACAATTGCTGATGGATGTGGCCAAAAAAGATCAGATGATCCGTCAAGGCAACGCCTTTGTCGATTCCCAGTCCCAAGTCACTGAACGGGTGGCGCAGGAAATTGAAACTATTCTCGATCATCATTTAGCGGCAGACAAAAATGCAGCCGCCTGATTTTTGGTACAATCAAAGGGGCTCTATGCTGTCTGCCCTGCTGGCGCCGGCGGGATGGATTTACGGGCTTGCTGGCGCCATCCGCCAAGACCGGGCGCGGCCCTGGCAGGCACCGATCCCAATTATCTGTGTTGGTAATCTGGTGGCCGGTGGGCAAGGTAAAACGCCGACGGCCCTTTCTATTGGCACAGCGTTAAAAGCCAAGGGTAAAAACATCCAATTTCTCAGCCGCGGCTATGGCGGCGCGCTCACCGGGCCGCTGCTGGTCGATCCCGCAAGCCACACGGCCCAAGATGTCGGTGACGAGCCATTGTTGCTGGCTGACATCGCCCCAACCTGGGTTAGCGTAGACCGTCGAGCCGGTGTTGAAGCCGTTCACTCAATGGGAGCGGAAATCATAGTAATGGATGATGGCTTTCAAAATCCAGCCGTCAAAAAAGATTTGTCGATTATCGTCATCGATGGTGAAATCGGTTTTGGTAATGGCCGTTTAATCCCGGCAGGACCCTTGCGCGAAGGGGTGGCAGTCGGGCTTAGCCGTGCTCAGGCGGTCGTCATTATCGGCGAAGACCGCTTTAAGCTGCACGATGCTCTAATAGAAATTGCGCAAAGTTCTAACCAGCCGCCGGTCGATATATTCTCTGCCAAACTTAAGCCAGATAGCGCGGCGGCAGCGCTTAAAGACCAGAAAGTTTATGCTTTCGCCGGCATTGGCCGGCCGAAGAAGTTCTTTAATACCTTGCTCGAAATTGGGGTTGATCTGGTTGGCGTCAAAGCTTTCGATGATCACCATCCCTATACTGAAAATGAGATTAATACCCTGTTGGCAACCGCCAAACA
Organism: Rhodospirillaceae bacterium; assembly: GCA_018649245.1. GTDB lineage: Bacteria > Pseudomonadota > Alphaproteobacteria > Rhodospirillales > UBA2165 > TMED23. The sequence goes on from JABIIH010000056.1 coordinate 2,395, forward strand.
GGAAGACGCCACACTGGTGACGACTGCAAAAGATCACGTCCGGCTGTCGGCGGCTTTAAAAAAAGATGTAGCAATTGTGACGGTAACGCTCGACTGGACCGATGCGAGTGCGCTAGACAGTCTTTTGAAAGCATTCGTTTAAGATTTGAGCACCTAATTTTATGAAAAACTGGTTTCGCGGAACTATTGCGCATCCCACCGAGGCGGCCCTTGCCTGGGCCCTAAACGCCTTTTTCGCCATGTTGCCGGTCGACGGTGCTTCCGCGTTGGGTGGCTGGATGGGCCGTATGATCGGCCCAAAATTACGGGTCAGCAATAATGCACGGCGGAGCCTGGCGAGAGTGTTTCCCGAATTATCGGCGCCGGAAATTGAAAATATTGTTTTGCGCATGTGGGATAATCTTGGCCGCACCGCTGGTGAGCACCCGCATCTCGCCCGCTTCGATCCGTACCGGAAAGATAGCCGGGTCGAAGTTGTCGGCCTGGAACATCTCGAGCTTCTCAATGACGGCGCACCGGCGCTGTTTTTTGGTGGTCATATTGCCAATTGGGAAATCTCACCTCTGGCCGGCACCAAGCGCGGCCTGACAATTCATTTGGTTTATCGCCGCGCCAATAATCCGTTTTTTGACCGCTTGGTGCAAAAGGGCCGCGAAGCTATGGGCGGCAAGTTATTTCCCAAAGGCGCCGAAGGTTCGAAAGATATTTTACGCGCGCTCAAAAAGGGTGAGCATTTGGCGATGCTGGTTGATCAAAAAATGAATGATGGCATTTCGGTGCCTTTTTTAGGCCAGCATGCGATGACGGCACCAGCACTTGGGCAACTGGCCTATCGCTACAACTGCCACGTCCTGCCGGTCCAGGTAGAACGCCTCGGCGGGGCTAATTTCCAGCTGACCTTGCACCCGCCACTTGAGCTGCCAGATAGTGGTGACAAGCAAAAAGATATCGAAACGCTGATGGTGACGGTGAATGAACAGCTCGGAGAGTGGATCAAACAACGGCCTGAGCAATGGCTCTGGGTGCACAACCGCTGGCCCAATGAACAGGAACATCTGCCGAAATAGTTAAATGGGTGCCAGGCATTTAAATTATGGCACTCAATTAATTATCAGTGCTGGGTCGAGTGGGGTTTTGTTCAGCGTTAAGCCCCAATGGAGATGCGGGCCGGTGGCACGGCCGGTCTGGCCAACTTCACCAATAGTCTGACCTTTGGCGACGTGCTCTCCGGCTTTGACTTCGACCGTGTTCATATGAATATAAGTCGAGAGCAAGCCGAGGCCGTGATTGATGATCACCGTCTTGCCATTAAAAAACATGCCAGGATGAGCGAATATAACCACACCCGCTGAGGCAGCTTTAATCTTGGTCCCTTGAGCTGCGGCGATATCCTGACCATAATGGGGCCGCCGTTTTTGGCCGTTGAGAATACGCTGTGAGCCATAGACGCCGCTGATGCGACCGTTCACCGGCCTGCCAAATCCGGCAGCAAACAAGGGTTCAGCCACTTTGGTTTTGCGGGCTCGGTCAATCAGGGTGCGTTCATTTTTAATGCGCGCTAAATCCTCAGCGCTCGGTGTTACTTTGCGTTTGGGCAACCCATCAATGCGCTGAATATCATATTTTCGTTGTTTGATTGTGAGTTTACGCTGTGCTGTCGAGCCATCAGCAAAAATGACATTGAGCTGGGACATGCGGTCGGCCCGGCGAGCGAAGCCCAGCAGAAATTCTCCAGACCTGGCTTGGCTGATGCGGTTGCCATCAAGTGTGATCGAGGCTCCGGGGGTTGCCCAGCCGACAATCAGCCCGCCTTGGCTAAACTCTCCGGATAGTTTTAATTCGCCGGCAATGGCAATCGGGCTGACCAGCAGTAAAATCGCAAAAACTAACGGGAGCCGTATAGTCAAAGCAGTGACCCTTGCGCATCATCATCGGATTTTTTTGAGGACTTCTTTGCAGACTTTTTTATCGGCTTTTTCTTTTTAGGTTTGGCTGATCCGCTGTCGGAGACCACCGCGCCAATATCACCATCGCTAAATTGCACGCCAATAGCCATGCCGGGTTCGGTCGCCGCAGCCGATAATACCGGTTGGCCCTGATCATCGGTGACCAGCGTAAAGCCCCGATCCAAGACGCGCTGAAAGGAGAGTCCTTCGAGCATGATGCCAAAGCGGTCTAGGTCATGGCTCTTTTGATCAACAAAAGTTGTCAAAGCGCGCTGCCAGGCCCTGATATTTGCGCCCAATTCATTTTGCTTGGCACGGATTTGCTGCGCCGGGCTGATCAGTCCGCCAGCCAGCCGGGCAATCTCTGAGTTGAGCCCATCAAAATAAGTACCTTTGGCATTGAGCAAGCGTTCACTGCGCTCATCCAGCCGCTGAGTCGCGTCTTCCGCCAAACGCCTCGGATCGGGCAGGCCGCGTGACAGCCCTTCGATCTCGCGGGTGTGTTCGGCCAGTGACCGGTTGATCGCGCGCTGCAGCCTAACCCCGTTATCGGCTAGTCCCGCCATCAGATCACTGCGTACCGGCACGGCGATTTCAGCCGCCGCGGTTGGCGTGGGTGCGCGTTGATCAGAGGCAAAATCAATCAGTGTGGTGTCGGTTTCATGACCCACTGCCGAGATCAGCGGTATCTCGCTGGCGGCTGCGGCGCGGACGACAATTTCCTCATTGAACGACCACAAATCTTCGAGACTGCCGCCGCCCCGGGCAACGATCAGCAGATCAGGCCTAGGCACCGGCCCGTCTTTTGGTATCCGGTTAAAGGCTTCAATCCCGGCGGCGATTTGCTGGTCAGCCCCTTCGCCTTGCACATTGCAAGGCCATAGAAGCACGTGCCGTGGAAAACGGTCGGCCAGACGGTGAAGGATATCCCGGATAACCGCACCAGTCGGTGATGTAACGACGCCGATGACGTCCGGTAAAAACGGCAGTGGCTGCTTGCGTTCCTCATCAAACAGGCCTTCCGCCAGCAGTTTTTTGCGGCGGTCCTCAAGCATTTTCAATAAGGCGCCTTCACCGGCGACTTCCATTTGCTCGATCACAATCTGATAACTGGAGCGCCCGGCATAGGTCGATAGCCGCCCGGTGACGATGACTTCCATACCGTCTTCCGGCGACACCGCGAGACGGTTCACGGTGCCCCGCCAGCAGACCCCATCAAGCACAGCGTTTTCGTCTTTCAAGGTGAGATACATGTGACCGGAGCGGGCGAGCGTCAGCCTTGAAATTTCTCCCCGCACCCGTACATGGGAAAAATTATCCTCAACCGTGCGTTTGAGGCTTTGAGAAATTTCGCTGACGGAAAGAATTGGCCGGTTGTCGCCCGCCTCATTTTCCGGCTCGATATCAGTTAGATTATCAGTCATGACTAAGCGCTAATTTATGCTACAAGACAGGCAGAGTACAGTGTGATCAAGCAGCAATTTTTCGGGGGCAAATAAATGAACATTTTAGTCGTTGGCGGCGGTGGACGCGAACACGCGCTCTGTTGGGCACTCGCCAAGTCCCCGAATTGCAGCAAGCTCTACTGCGCCCCTGGCAATGCGGGCATCGCCGAGGTCGCTGAATGCGTTGAGGTGTCGGTTGAGGATGTTGAGGGGCTGGTCAGCTTTGCCAAAGACAATGCTATCGAGCTGGTTATTGTCGGCCCGGAAGCCCCATTGGTGTTAGGTCTGGTTGATGCTTTGACCGCTGAGGGTATCAAGGCCTTTGGTCCCAGTGCCGCTGCGGCCGAGCTCGAAGGCTCGAAAGCGTTCATGAAAGATTTGTTCGCTAAATATAATATTCCGACCGCGGCTTACGGCAACTTTACTGATTACGATGAAGCCGTTGCTTACGTTGAGCAGCAGGGCGCGCCGATAGTCATCAAGGCCAGCGGTCTCGCTGCTGGTAAGGGCGTTATCCTGGCGCAAACCGAAGCGGAAGCTGTCGCAGCACTTGATCAGATGATGAACCAAAAAAGTTTTGGTGAGGCTGGTGATGAAGTGGTGGTCGAAGAATTTTTGGACGGTGAAGAAGCGAGCTTTTTTGCCCTGGTTGATGGCGAGACCGCGCTGCCGCTGATTTCTGCCCAGGATCACAAGGCCGCCTATGACGGTGACAAAGGCCCGAACACTGGCGGTATGGGCGCCTATTCACCTGCCCCAGTAGTAACGACTGAATTGGCACAAGAAATTATGGAGACGATTATTCAGCCCACCATCGATGGTATGGCCGCTGAAGGCTGTCCTTATAAAGGCGTGCTGTTCGCCGGCCTGATGATCAAGGACGGCAAGCCCAAAACGCTCGAGTTCAATGTGCGGTTCGGTGATCCGGAATGTCAGGTCTTGATGGCGCGCTTAGACTCCGATCTGGTTGAAGCCTTGGATGCAGCGGCGACAGGCCGGCTCAATGAAATAGAGTTAGCTTGGCGGGATGAAGCGGCGATGGTCGTCGTTATGGCGGCGGCGGGTTACCCCGGTGCCTATGATAAAGGTTCAGAAATCAAAAACCTGGAGCAAGCCAATGCAATTGATGGCGTCACGGTTTTTCATGCTGGGACTACAGCCGAAGACAGCAAAATACTGGCCAGTGGCGGACGGGTACTCGGTGTAACTGCCTTGGGGTCAGATGTCGCCGAGGCGCAAAGCAAAGCCTATCAGGCGGTCGATGCTATTGATTGGAAAGAGGGCTTCTGCCGCCGCGATATTGGCTGGCGGGCAATTGCCCGCAATAAATAGTCAAATCTTTGCTACCGGTTTTCGGTTTTCGCCAGCGCGGCCCAAATTTTTGGCCCCCAACTTTGATGCGCCATCGCCACCGCCCCCTTGAGCGCCTCGATAACGCTGGCAGCTTTCATTTTGGCGATTTTGCCGTCACTTCTCATGTCTTCTTTATTGACCCCATCAAAGGTTATTTCTTTTTTTAGGATGTGGTAGAGAATTGTTGAGGAAAACACATCTTCGTCTTCCATTGGAATATCGTGGACGTCGACATTGATCTGATAAATCGGTTTGCGGTTATCAAGATAAGGCAATTCGGTCATAAACATAGTGGCGGTAAATTTTAGCGTCTTCTTTTTGAAGTCGCATTGCACCGGCAGTTGATAATCAGATGTGATCTGCAAATCACCTTCGACTTTTACCCGGCCTTCAAAATGGATTTTATAATGGCAAGGGGGTAATTTCATTTTGCCGATTGTCTTGGCGCTTAAATTGCCATTGATCGGCTGCGTCAGTTTGCCGTCAATCATTGGCACCAAGGCAGTGCCATAAACAAAGCCAAAATTCTTACCGTCTTTTTTAACCGCGATCCATTCCGTGCCTTTTGCTTTGCCGACTGCCTGAACAATAGATTTCTGTTTAAACCGGCCCACCCTTTTTGATTTGGTTAAAGGCTTCTGGCGAACATTAATATCCTTGATGACAAGATAGGTTTTGGCCGCCGGGGTCAGTTTAACTTTCTCAAAGGGATCAGCGGCATGCACGGTCGGGACTGCCAGCGTGCTCAGCAGGACCGTTAGCCCAAATATTACGCCACGTATAACGCCAGCCAGCGCCATAAAACTTTCCCCAAATAAAACGTAAATTGTCCTCAAGAGAGATGATACCTAACCAAATTTAACGCAACCACCTTCTTTTACCTGAAATTACCGATAAATCAGCAAAATTGATTCAATATCTTGTGGATAACCCTAAATATAGTGTTGACGACCGAGACGAGTCCTAAATATAGTAGGCCTCGGTGGTGAATTGCATTACTTTTTCGACCGGGGGCACTTCCGAAATCTCCGGTAGGAGGTCGGGAAAACGATCTTTGACCACTAAGAAAACGTCTAAAACGGGAAAAACCGGAGGTTTGAATTATGGTAAATAGCTTCGATTGGAACGCTGAGCGCGTCGAAGAACTCACAAAATTATGGGCAACGGGACTTTCGGCCAGCGAAATTGGCCGCAAGCTTGGCATCACCAAAAATGCTGTTGTCGGCAAAGTTCGGCGTCTTGACTTAGCAATGCGCCGGCAACCGGCGACCCCTAAAGTGGATCGAAAAGTCATTACTTTGGATAGCTTGAAAGCCAATATGTGTTCCTGGCCGAACGGCGAGCCGGGGACACCTGAGTTTCGTTTTTGTGGTAAAGTGGCGGAACCGAGCAAACCGTATTGTGCCGATCATTGCGCCATTGCCTATGTACCCAATACCAAGCGGAAAGCCACGGCAGCTGCTTAATTCCAACCTATTCGCTTTTAGGGTTTAATAGTTAGAGTGCCGTCTTTGGTCAGTTCGTCGACTTTTTGGGTGAGGCGGGTCATCGCCTCATCAAATTTATAATTCGGCACGCCTTCGCGCATGATGAACACCATATCTTCGACGAACATCTTGGTCGCGTTCTCGGTCATATTGCTGTAGAGTTTTTTCTTAAGTTCTTCATCCTGTTCAGCGGTTTCCAGCAGAATAACCACGTCATCATGATCGGCGAGATGCAGTAGCGACTGGATGCCGCTGTCATTGGCACGGATCAGAATTTCTAATAATTCCTTATGGCGGCTCTGTTTTTCGGCCACCGTTTCCGGGCGCAGAATTGCCGATAGCTGAGCATGAAGATGCTCGAGATCCTCGGTCGTAATTTCAAACCGATTGTCTTCAAAGACTATTTCATAAACATCATCGGATATTTTGTTGACGGTAAAATCCATCAATTAATCCACGCTGCTCCATCACAATTAACAGGCTGGCATAGCCAAATCCTGAATACAATGCTGCCTATAAACTAGCGGTCAATGCTTAACACCCGGTTTATGGCTTAAAATTAGCTTGCGCGGCGCGGGTTCGACCGGCAAAACTTGAAAAAATATTGATAAATTCATTCAGGAGACAGCTACTATGGCGGCAAATTCGACGACAGCAAATTGGACCGTTTATCTTTCGGGTGAAATTCACAGCGACTGGCGGGAACAGATCAAGGATGGCTGCGCCGCCAAAGACCTGCCGGTACAAATCGTGGCACCGGTGACCAATCACGAAGCCAGCGATGATTGCGGCGTTGAAATTCTGGGCCAGGAAGATAATCCGTTCTGGAAAGATCATAAGGGTGCGCAAGTCAACGCCATCCGCACCCGCACCTTGATTGAGAAATCCGATGTTGTGGTGGTTAAGTTCGGTGACAAATACCGACAGTGGAACGCTGCCTTTGACGCCGGCATGGCAGCAGCACTTGGTAAACCGATCATTGTGCTACACGCCGAGGACCTCACCCACGCCTTGAAAGAAGTCGATGCGGCCGCGCTGGCCGTAGCCGAAAGCCCGTCGCAAGTCGTCCGGGTGCTTGATTACGCGATTAATGGGACTTTGTAGGTAGTTCCTACAAAATAAACTTCGAGAGATCGCCGCCTTTAACCAGATCGCCGACCCGTTCTTGGACCAGTTCAGCGTCGATCACCACGGTTTCGCCGCCTCGGTCGGTCGCCGTGAAGCTGATCTCTTCCAAGAGTTTTTCCATCACCGTATGCAGCCGCCTGGCGCCGATATTTTCGATCACCGAGTTAATCTCGGCGGCAAGCTTGGCGAGTTCCTGCACCGCTTCGTCGGTGAAATCCAAGGTCACTTCTTCGGTGCCCATGAGGGCGACATATTGTTTAATCAGGCTGGCCTCAGGTTCGGTCAGGATTCGGACAAAGTCTTCTTCGGTCAGTGCCCGAAGTTCGACCCGGATCGGCAGGCGGCCCTGCAGTTCTGGCAATAGATCTGAGGGCTTAGCGAGATGAAAGGCGCCGGAGGCAATAAACAGAATATGATCGGTTTTGATGGTGCCGTATTTGGTGGTGACCGTGGTGCCTTCGATCAGCGGTAAGAGATCGCGCTGCACCCCTTCACGGCTGACATCGCCACCCCGGGCATCCGAGCGGGCGGTGATTTTATCGATCTCGTCCAAGAAAACGATGCCGTTATTCTCAACCTGGTCGGCGGCTTCCTTGATAACCAGATCTTCGTCCAGCAGTTTGTCGCTTTCCTCATCCATCAGGATTTCATAAGAATCAGAGACGCTCATGCGTTTCGGTGTGGTCTGCTGGCCAAAAGCTTTGCCCATCATATCGCCGATATTGAGCATGCCCATTTGGGCGCCGGGCATGCCCGGAATATCGAAGGTCGGCATGCCGCCGACTGCGGATTCAACCACTTCGACTTCAATTTCTTTATCGTCGAGCTCGCCTTCCCGTAGCATCTTGCGAAATTTCTGGCGGGTGTCCTGGCTGGCGGTGTCGCCAACCAAGGCATCAAGCACGCGCTCTTCGGCCAGGATTTCTGCTTTGGCGACGACTTGTTTGCGCAAACGTTCGCGGCATTCGTGAATGGCGGTCTCCATCAGATCGCGCACGATAGACTCGACATCACGGCCGACATAGCCGACCTCGGTAAACTTGGTCGCTTCGATTTTTATAAAAGGTGCTTGGGCGAGTTTGGCGAGCCGGCGGGCAATTTCGGTTTTACCGACACCGGTTGGGCCCATCATCAGAATGTTCTTTGGCAATACTTCTTCGCGGAGATCATCATCCAACTGCTGACGCCGCCAGCGGTTTCTGAGAGCCACCGCCACCGCACGCTTGGCATCGTTTTGGCCGATGATATAGCGGTCAAGCTCGGAGACAATTTCACGCGGCGAGAAACTCGAAGTTGCAGGTTGCTTGTTGGCCGGCTTAACGGCAGCCGTTGATTCGGTATCTGTTAGAGGAACGCTAGTCATTTTTGATCATTTCGCTTCAAGTTTTTCGATGACAACATTTTCGTTGGTATAAACGCAGATACCAGCGGCGATTTCCATGGCTTTTCTGGCAATGTCCTCGGCGCTCATATCGTCACGATCCGCCAAGGCGCGGGCTGCCGACAAGGCATAATTACCGCCGGAGCCGATGCCGATCATGCCGTCTTCCGGTTCCAGTACATCACCGGTGCCGGAGACAATCAGTGAGACTTTTTCGTCCGCCACCGCCATCATCGCTTCTAGACGGCGCAAATAGCGATCGGTCCGCCAGTCCTTGGCGAGTTCAACACAAGCGCGGGTCAGCTGTCCCGGATGTTGTTCCAGCTTGGCTTCAAGCCGCTCAAACAAAGTAAAGGCATCGGCGGTCGCGCCGGCAAACCCGGTAATCACGGTATCATTATGGAGGCGGCGCACTTTCATCGCATTGGCTTTAACCACGGTGTCGCCCATGCTGACCTGGCCATCGCCGGCAACCACGACATCGTTGCCTTTGCGGACGCAGAGGATGGTCGTCGCGTGCCAATTGGGGTAGGCGCTGTCCTGGTTATTTAAATCGGCCATAGTGCTTAACCTTTTCGGGATTCAATCTGTTAGGGGGATGTAGTTTCTAAATGGCTCCCAGTCAATGACTCTGGGACCCAGATAATCGAGTACTTGGCTAAGAAATTTACTATTTATTGTAAAAATCTAGCTAAATTCCTTTGTTCCTGTTACAAGAGCGCGACTTTACGTAAGGAAATCAATGGGAGTTGATAAAATGAGCTCTTCAGCCAGAACGGCCAGCGTTGAGCGCAACACGAAAGAGACGCAGATTAGTGTCACCGTCAATCTCGATGGCACCGGCGTTTATAATGTTTCAACCGGGATCGGTTTTCTTGATCACATGTTGGAGCAGCTGTCCCGTCACAGCCTGATGGATCTGGACGTCACAGCAAACGGCGATACCCACATTGATTTTCACCACACCACCGAAGATACCGGCCTTGCCATCGGTGAAGCGGTTAAAGAAGCGCTTGGCGACCGGGCAGGCATCACGCGTTTTGGCGTTGCTCACTGTCCCTTGGATGAAGCCTTGACCCGCGCCGTGGTTGATTGCTCCAACCGGCCCAGTCTGACCTGGAAAGTTGGTTTTTCACGTCCCAAAGTCGGCGAGTTTGATACCGAGCTGTTTCGCGAATGGTTTCAGGCCTTTGCTCAATCAGCCGGGCTGACCCTGCATGTCGAAAACTTTTATGGTGAGAACAATCACCATATTATCGAATCAAGCTATAAAGCGCTGGCGCGCGCCCTTCGTCAGGCCATGACGATTGACGAGCGGGCAGCTGATTCCGTGCCATCGACCAAAGGCACTTTGTCAGACAATAAATAGAAGTCTCGAGCTATGCGCATTTATACCCTCCATCAGCCGTCAATAAGCCAAGACGCGGCAGCCGCAGTTGTGCCGGTTAAAGAAGGCTTCAGCTGGCCTGGATTTTTCTTTTCGGTGTTCTGGGCGCTCTGGCACCGCCTCTGGTTCTGGGCCATTGGTTTTGCTGTCGCCAGCATTGTGCTTGGGCTCGTATTGAAAGGCCTCGGCGGCGACGAGTTTGTGCAATCGACGGCGTCGCTGGCGCTGGCCTTGATTATCGGCTGGACGGCGAATGATCTACGGCGGCGCAAATTGGCTAAGCAGGGCTTCGAAGAACGGGCCGTGATGGTCGCAAACAACAAGGAAACTGCGATTGCTCGTTTTCTAATGACGCAACCGGCAGCACCTGCCGTGGGTTATAAAAATCGCGCCGGGGGCCCTTGGTAATGCCAAAAACTGTAATTATTGATTACGGCTCAGGCAATCTGCGCTCGGCGGCCAAGGCGTTTGAACACGCGAGCGTGGAAGAGGTATTGGTCAGCAATGATCCAGCCGCGCTTCAAGATGCCAGTCACATTGTGCTGCCGGGTGTCGGCGCCTTTGCTGATTGCAAAGCGGGGCTCGAAGCGGTGCCGGGTATGATCGCAGCACTTGAAGAGCAAGTAATTAAACAGAAAAAGCCGTTTCTCGGCATCTGCGTCGGTATGCAATTGATGGCGACGCGGGGGCTTGAACATGGCGAGACAGCTGGCTTTAACTGGATTGAGGGTGAAGTCGTCGAGATCAAACCCGCAGAGGCGACGTTAAAAATTCCTCACATGGGTTGGAACGCGCTTGAATTCGGTAAGGGCGCGCATCCCGTGTTGCAGGGCTTCGAGGCCGGTGTGCATGCCTATTTTGTGCATTCCTATCATTTCGCTGCGGCCAATTCGGCGAACGTATTGGCGAGCGTTGACTATGGCGGGAAAGTGACGGCAATGGTAGGCCGGGACAATATGATCGGCACCCAGTTTCACCCCGAAAAAAGTCAGCAATTCGGCCTGGCCTTTATCGAGAACTTTTTAAAGTGGGACGGAAAATAAGTATGAGTATGATTTTCTTTCCTGCGATTGATTTGAAGGACGGCCAATGTGTGCGTCTGCTGCGGGGCGAAATGGATCAGGCAACCGTGTTTGGTGATGATCCGGCGGCGCAAGCCTTATTATTCCAGGAGGCTGGCTGCACCTGGCTGCATGTGGTTGATCTTAATGGCGCCTTTGCCGGTGAGCCGGTCAACGGCGCTGCGGTCGATGGTATTCTCGAAGCCACCACTATGAAGGTTGAACTCGGTGGCGGCATCCGTGATCTCGCCACCATTGAAACCTGGCTGAAGAAAGGTATTGCGCGGGTGATCCTAGGTACTGTTGCGTTGAAAAACCCGGAGCTCGTCAAACAGGCCTGTCTGGAATTCCCGGGTCGCATTGCTGTTGGTATTGATGCTAAAGGCGGCTTTGTGGCGGTTGAAGGCTGGGCCGAGTTGTCGGAAATCACGGCGCTTGAGCTGGCGCGCAAATTCGAAGACGCCGGTGTCGCGGCAATCATCTACACCGATATTGACCGGGACGGTCTTATGACCGGTCCCAACACCGAGGCCACCATAGAACTTGCCAAGTCGATTTCTATACCGGTGATTGCCTCAGGCGGGGTCTCGTCGATGGCGGATTTGCAGAGCCTTAAAGACGCGGGCAGCGACTTACTTGAAGGCGCGATTTCGGGCCGGGCCGTCTATGACGGAGCGATTGATCCGGCCCAAGCGGTCGCCTTGCTGCAAGGAGGCGACAATGCTTAAAAC
>JABIIH010000055.1 GCA_018649245.1 Rhodospirillaceae bacterium
AGAACGGTGATGCACCCAGAGGAATATTTATCGCCTGTTTAACCAGAGCTAATGCCTTAAAAGTCCGCATGCCGGTCCAACCTTGGATCGAACCATCAATTGTTTTGCGATTAAGCATGATGGTCATTTTCGGTGCAGAGGTCGTTTGACTAATCGCCCCAATACTTGTCAGAAATTTGCCCCCAACAGATCCAGAAGCACTAATCTTACGGTTCTTAAGATCGCTCATAGAATTGATAGGATCACGTAGGAACAGGCTGTTTGGTTGAGCAGCCCAGCCACCGATTAAATGCGTTTGGCCAAAACCTTGCGACAATCCAGCATCATGAAGACGCTGCACAACGAGGGAAGCTTCCATCGCGTTATCAAGCATGAAAGGTAGTCCAACAACTTGCAACTGAGGAAATTGACCCGGCGTATAGCCCGGCAACACCCACGTCATGTCAGCAACACCGTTTTTCACAAGCTCATATTGTTTGAACGGGCTTTTGCCAAGCGAGCCACCCCAATAGCCTTTCATGCTGACTTCTGAGCCAACTTCAGCAGTGACAGCTGCCATCCATGGTTTGATAACTTTGCTAACACCAATACTTTTTGCTGGCACGAATGTGCCAATTTTCAAATTAACGTCAGCTGCATCTGCGCTGCCTGCTTGCATTAACATCAAACCAGCAGCAGCTAATAATACCTTCTTGTACATTGCTTAATCTCCCTATTCGTTTAGATTTTTTTGAACGATCATAGAATAACGGCGTAATTTGAATAATCCCACAATCACGATGTCACAATAGTTAAAGATAAGTCAATATACCATTTCAATTCATTATTCAGGCGGATTTACGTCAATAAATAGCTAAAAATAGCGGGTTACAAATGATATATATCTATAGCAAAGGATCAAAATATTAAAATTATCCAAGGCCAGAAAATATGAGGTTTTTTCAACCGGGCGGAGCTAACCAGCCGGAAGCATAATTATTTCCCGGGCGTCCTCAAATCCAAATTTTTCCTGACAATGGGAGCAATGAAAATAGGAACGGCCAGCCTCGACCTCGCCCAGCAATTTCTCATTTACATGGAACCAGCCTTCGCATGACCCACAAGACACCCAATTAACAGTGCCGCGTTTTTCCCGCCAATGGCCGCGTCCTAATATTTTAATGTTTGCACTCATTCTGTTGGCCACTCCTTAGACATTGCACTGGCAAAATCGGCAGTGACTTTCTCTAAAATATCATCCGGGACAACCGAGCGCGGTAAGGTCGGTTTTGGCGCACCAGGGAATTCTGATTGCGGCAAGGTTGCATCAATCGCCAATTTGGAAACTGTTTTGGCGCCAGACGGAATTGAAGGATCAAGTAAGGTGCCGGATAGGCCATTAAGCTGGAAACTATCGCGTTCCCATTGCACCCGCGTTGCCAAGGCCCAGTTTAATTCGCGCTCATCAAAAATATCAATATCGTCATCAACCACGATTGCCATTTTTAACCGCCGATAGGCCAGCACCGCGGTCAGAGCATCACGTGCTTCCGCTCCCATTGGATTTGATATTTGCAAATAAGCGTGAAACCGCCGCCCGCTCACCGGCACATGAATTTTAGTCACGCTCGGCGTAAGTTCCCGCACCATGCCAAACAGTTTACCCTCCATCATCATGTTATCCGGCACCACCATGTCGGTAAGCCCGCTGCCATAATCATGATAGATCGCGTCTTTGCGCATGGTGATGGCGGTGACATTGCAATAGGACGCTAAAACTTGCGGTCCGGTATAGCCGTGAAACTCTCCAAATGGACCATCCGGTTCCAGTTTGTCTTTGGGGATCCAGCCTTCAACCACAATTTCCGCATCGGCAGGCACCATAATTTTTTCACCATGGGTTTTTGACGGCACCAGGCGTAGAGGCTCGCCTAGAAAGGCCCCAACTGTCTCCCAATGGCTTTGCGGATAATCCATCTTGCCTTGTGAGCCCATCACCACGGCGGGATGGTGCCCCAGCCAAAAAACAATCGGACAGTCTTCGCCTTTTTCCCAGAATTTCCGCATATTCCGCGCATTGTGTGAAGATCGCACAGCGTAATAAGTCATCTTGCGAGGCTCTTTGATCCAACATCTTTGGATCGCCGTGTTATCGATGCCCGTATCTGGATCATAGGTCGTTGCGTGAGCTGCTGTGAGATACCGGCCGGGATCATAAATATGCTGTTTGAGGGCGGGTAGTTTTTCCAGATCACATTCATCGCCTTCGAGCACGATTTCCTGCACGGGCGCATCATCGCTCGAAACCGTGACTGGCTTGATGCCGCCGGAAATACGCTCATAGAGCTCAGATGCAGCAAGTTGATGATCCGACAATCCCAGTACTTTTGCCGTCAATGACCGGCTTGCCGTCATGTTACAAAGAACAGGAATTTCGGAAATACTGCCATCCGGCATTTTTGGCTTATCAACCAGAATAACCGGATAGCTGCCGGCGCGGTCACCAGCGTGTTGCAAGGCGGTTATTTCATGCTCAATAGAAAGCTGACCTTCTGGCCGCCAAACTGCCGCCTCATTTTCAGCCAAAAATGACCGCAGATTCTTAATCTCACCCATTTATACTATAGCCTCAACCTGTTCTCATTTTTCTATTTACATATATTAAAGCGAGATAAAGAACAATATTTACCGCTGTTATCTGTCTGAGGCAGATAAAATTTATGGATTTTTCATAAATTGATTGAACTCGGTAGATTATGAGGTAGAGAGACTTAATGCATGTGTTGCATTGACCGGTTGAGGTGGCAACCCAAAGCGGACATAGGAGAAATCAAAATAAATAAGTGTAGTGCTTTTTAACCAGCTACTATTTAAGATGCGTTTCCGGTTAAATATCACAAAATTCCAAGCTTGATCAGTGTTACTACAATATGGTCTTTTCTGCGTTCACAGAAAAAATGAATATCTGGTCATCTATTGGCTTTTAGGGATGAAGGTTAACATGGGCCAAACCACTGCCGAAAAAATTATTGCAAATGCTGCCGGACAGGAAAGCGTTCAGGTTGGCGACATTGTTACCTGCGCTGTTGATCTGGCGATGATCCATGACAGTGGCGGCCCTCGTCGGATCAAGCCGGCGATGGAGAAGCTTGGAGTCGGGGTCTGGGATCCGGCTAAAATCGTGCTAGTCTCCGATCACTTTGCCCCCTGCACCGATGCCGAGAGCGCCAATATTCTAAAACTCACCCGGGAATGGGCCGCCGAACATAAAATTGCTAATTTTTATGACCAACAAGGTATCTGCCACGTCGTCACACCGGAACGTGGGCATCTCAGACCCGGCATGTTTGCTGTCGGCGGTGACAGTCATTCACCAACCGGCGGCGCTTTTGGCAGCTATATGTTTGGGATCGGCGCCACCGATATGCTGGGTGTTTTGGTCACCGGCGAAACCTGGATCAAAGTACCCGATACCATCCGCATTATTTGGACCGGGAGTTTCGGTGAGGGCGTTGCGGCTAAGGACATGGCCCTTAAAATGAGCGCGACGCTGGGTATGGATGGCGGCGGCTATCAAGCCGTACAATATAGCGGCGACACCATTGAAAACCTCGAGATGATGGAGCGCATGACGCTCTGCAATATGGCAGCGGAACTGGGCGCTCAGACCGGGATTATTGAACCGGATGAAACTACGGCAGCTTACGTAACCGCGGCGGGCGGTGAGCCAGGCGATTGGCAGGCCTTTCGCAGTGATACGGATGCAAAATATAAAATCACCCACGAATTCGAGGCTGCTGATTTAGCACCTCAGGTCGCTGCCCCACATTCCCCGGCCAATGCCGCCGATGTTAATGAAGTCGAGCCGGCTGAAATCGACCAATTTTATATCGGTGCCTGTACCGGGGCGAAACTGAACGATCTCAAAATGGCCGCCTCTATCCTAAAAGGTAAAT
>JABIIH010000251.1 GCA_018649245.1 Rhodospirillaceae bacterium
AATCCGGCCTTGGGCCATGAGTATGAACCTGAATACAACATCACGCCGTCGGTCACAGTCAAACGGGTGATGGTTGTCGGCGCTGGACCTTCCGGCATGGAAGCCGCCATCACCGCAGCCCAGCGCGGCCATAAGGTAACGGTATATGAAAAATCAGATCAAATCGGTGGCGCTCTCAGAGGCTACGCCGCCAATGATCTGGCCCATCCGGAAGATTTGCAGCAGATTGTGTCTTACTATGAGGTTATGGCTGAAAAACACGGTGTCGAAGTTAAGTTCGGCGTCGAGCCAACGCCAAAAATGATGCGTGGTATGCTGCATGAATTTGACGCTGTAATACTAGCAACCGGCGCCATGGTCGATATGGACTCGCTGCCAATCTCCGAGGGCGCACCGGTGGTAGACGCCTTCGATGTCGCCAAGGGCAAAGTTGAAATCGAAAAAGGCCAAAGCGTTGCGGTCGTCGGCGGCGGCAAAATCGGCCTGACTCTTGCCGAGTCATTGAAAGAACGCGGCTACGATGTTGTTATCATCGATGAAAACCGTCGTCTTGGTCATGACGTCGCGCCGACTTGGAAATGGCGACATACGTCGTGGATTAAAGAACTCGGTATTGAAACCATCACCGGCGTCAAGCTGTTGGATATCTCCGCCGCTGGCGTCAAAGTCTTAGAAGACGAGGAAGAGCGTTTCATTGAGGCCGACACAATCATTGCCGCTGGTCCAATTCGCCCCAATCAAGCCTTGTTCCAGGATTTCCAGTGGATGGTTGATGAAACCCACGGCACCGGTGACTGTATGGTACCAGGTGATCTCACAACGGCTATTCATTCCGGCTTTCGGCTCGGCTGCCGGGTCTAAGCTATGGACGCTCAAGTCATCGATACCGATAGAATCCTCGCTGATGCCGAGGGCTGGCAGCGTATGCTCGATACCTGCCCTAAGGCATTTTCGACCATCGATCCAGGTGGCCGCATCGGTATATTCTGTAACGGTGATTTTTCCACTTCGATTGCAGCACTCGACGGCACCATGCTGGTTTGGAATATCGAGGAGGATGGCGTCAGCGTCAATTACGAACGTTTTAAGCGCCAGCACTTTCACCGCGCCAATGTTGATTTATTGTTTGTCGTCGATGATGACACCTTGGCAATGATGCATGGTGCGACCGAAGAAGTGCTGGTCGAGGAATTGGTCAAGCGCGCCAATCACGGTCAGATTATACTGTTCTTTATGATCGGTCGGGACGATCTCGAAGATTACGGATATTATGATTTCCTTGAAGTTGTCGGGCTGTCGTTTTTAGGGCCTTGTCGTTAAGGAGCGGAGCGAATGCTATTTACCAACCCCGCCGGTGCGCCGGAACTCGGCTGTAACGAATGTGGTTGCCGCTGGTTCGACCGCATTAAAAATGAATGTTATGAATGCGGCCTGCCGGTACCGGATGAAGAAGTGAAAGCCTTCGATGAGGCGCTGGCGGAATATTACAAAAAGACCGGCAATCCTCCCTAGGCCGCCTTAAGTTACTCCGCAGCTGAAATATTCTTGCGGCCTTCGCGTACGTTGGTAATTTCTTCGATCAGGCGCTCAGCCGCATAGTCAACCTCATCTTCGGTATTAAAACGGCCAAGCCCGATCCGCAAACTGGCTTCCGCCATCTCGTTGCTGAGCCCGATGGCCTGCAAAACATAAGAGGATTCTTCTGAGGCAGAAGTGCAGGCTGAACCCGACGACACCGCCAGGTCAGGCAGCGCCGCCATCATGCTTTCCGCATCAACACCTTCGATGCTGATGTTTAAATTTCCCGGCACCCGGTGCTCCATGCCGCCATTGATCTGAATACCGTCCAAGGCAGTGGTGAGTTTTTCGATGAGGCCGTCCCGCATTTTACCCAAGCGTTCGGCTTCCGCCGGCATCTCTGCCACAGCGAGCTCACAGGTTTTACCAAAGCCGACGCAAAGGGGTGCGGGCAACGTACCGGAACGCAGATTTCTCTCCTGACCGCCACCGCTGAAGATTGGTTCAAGCCGAACCCGCGGTTTGTTGCTGACATAAAGTACGCCCAAGCCCATTGGTCCATAGACCTTATGGCCGGTGATGCTCATCAGATTGATATTCATCTCTTTAACATCCAAGGGGATTTTACCGAGCGCCTGGGCGGCATCGCTATGCAGCAGCACTTTATTTTCACGCGCCATCGCACCAATCTCCGCCATTGGCTGGATAACACCGATTTCGTTCTGCACCGTCATGATCGAGATCAGCACAGTGTCTTCGGTGATCGCCGCCTTCAGCTCAGCCAGATCAATCATGCCCTCATTGTCGACTTCGAGATAAGTCACCCGATTGCCTTCTTTTTCCATTTGGAAACAGGTGTCGAGCACGCACATGTGCTCGGAATTGCAGGTAATGATGTGGTTCTTTTTGTCGCGGTAAAAGCGCGCAACGCCTTTGATCGCTAGATTATTGGCTTCGGTCGCACCCGAGGTGAAATAAATCTCTTCCGGCACTGCGCCGATTGAGGCGGCAACTTGGCCACGGGCGAGCTCAACCGCTTCAGCTGCTTCCCAACCATAAAAATGACTGCCCGAATGCGGGTTGCCGAATTTCTCAGAGAAATAGGGCAGCATCGCTTCCACCACCCGCTCATCTACTTGAGTGGTGGCGTGATTATCGAGATAGACCGGACGGCCGCGGCGTTTTTCTACGGACATGTTTTTTCCTAAAATGGGCAGGCTTTTTACCACAGAGTTCACGGAGTTCACAGAGAAAACAAAACCTAACCTAAAATCCCACCTAAAAACCCTGGCTGAAATAAGGCGGCAGTAGAAAATGAATTTCGGTCTTTTGCGGCAGGGTTGATTTCTGCGCGATCAAGTTGCTGCTGTTGGGCCGCCGCACCGGAAAATGCGCTTTGGCAGAGCTCAGAAACTCCTCAACGGTATATTTGGAATTATAATGCATCGGCACCACGACTTTGGGATTGATCACTTTAATATTGTGAATGGTCTCGGCAAAACTCAGCGTGACCCGCTGGTCAATCGGCACCATCAAGACATCGATGCGGCCGATATTGGCCACGGTGCGTGGTTCCAAAACATGGCCGAGCAACCCCAGATGTGCCACACACAGGCCTTGCGACTGAACCACAAAGATCGCAGTCGGGAAGCGGAACGTAATACCATCCTGCTCAATATTGGCCGGCACGGCATAAACACGCAAATCCTTGATCCGGACGTTATGCCGCGGCAGTCCCACACCGGTGTCCCAGCCTTTTAAAGCATAGCTGATGCTTGGCTGGATGTTGTCGGTCGTGTGGTTGGGGTGCCAGCCGCTCATGGTGGCGATATCCGGCAATTCTTTAGCGCGGTAAAAATCATTGTAGTCGGTCGCGACTTTGACCCCTTGCGGCGAGGTGATGAGAAACGTCGAATGACCGGCAAAATCGATCCGCAGCTGCCCCGCCGTCAAATCCGCCACCTGGTAGCTGACCGGTATGAGACGCGGCTCCAGGCGTTGCTGCACCAATCCAGCTCCACACGGCAGACGCAGGGGTTTCTGTTTGGTCGACTGAGCCAGCGCCGGCTGCCCCAGACCCATAACGCCAGCCACCAACATCAGACCTATCAATCTGCGCAAATTAATCATCACGCAGCTATCCTAGTCTCTCCGCACAATCCTGCTAGAGATAAAATTTCAAAATTATGTGAATGGTGCCCGCGTCCGGACTTGAACCGGAACTCACTTACGTGAACAAGATTTTAAGTCTTGCGTGTCTACCAATTCCACCACGCGGGCTCATATTTTGCGCGATTTGGCGATGGCGCTAACCTATCGGAGAATTCCCAAAAAACAAGACGGGAATTGAAGGATTTCTTCTTACTTTGTGTTCTCTGTGAACTCTGTGGTAATTTTCTACTTCTGCACCATAAGAGAGGACACGTTTGGCGACCAACGTAAAAGTCGATAGGGTGTGCCATGAAGCTCTACCGCAAGAATTGGCAGAATATTTAATTATCGTAATCAAAAATGTTAATAAAATTAGCTTAATTTATGATATTCCCGTCAAAATTTTACTATAATTGTTGCCTAAACAATAAAGGAGGAATAGTGGATTTTAACAAAGTATATTTAATTTTTCAAAATTATTTTAGACCTAAGCGAATGAGACAATTCGTTGAACTTTTCAATTTGAAGGAT
>JABIIH010000054.1 GCA_018649245.1 Rhodospirillaceae bacterium
CGCTGGAAACCACGGACGGCAAGTTGGCACCGAACTTCATTGTCGTTGCCAATAAAGAAACACCGGATGGCGGCAAGGCGATTATCGCCGGGAACGAGCGTGTGCTCCGAGCACGTCTCGCTGACGCAAAATTCTTCTGGGATCAGGACCGCAAACAGACGCTGGCTTTCCGCACGCCGCTGCTTGAGGAAATTACCTTCCACGCCAAGTTGGGCACGCTTGCCGAAAAAATTGACCGGGTTGAAGCCTTGGCGGCGGACCTCGCCGATGTCGTCGGCGCCGATAAAGATCATGTGCGTTCTGCAGTCAGTCTCTCCAAGGCTGACCTAGTTTCCGGCATGGTCATAGAGTTTCCCGATTTGCAAGGCACCATGGGCCGCTATTACGCGCTCAATGATGGTGAAAGCCCTGACGTCGCTGATGCCATCGCCGAGCATTACTCACCGCAAGGCCCTTCTGATGATTGTCCTACCGCACCCGTCAGCGTCACTGTCGCTCTGGCTGATAAGATCGATACACTGGTGGGATTTTGGGCGATTGATGAAAAACCAACTGGTTCAAAAGACCCGTATGCTCTAAGACGTGCGGCGCTGGGTGTGATCCGGCTAGTGATGGAAAATAAAATTCGTCTCCAGTTAACTGAGACTTTTCACAAAGCGTGGAATGTTGGTAGTTACGAAGGGCAAGAAGGTGACGCAGTAAATGACCTTTTGGCCTTTTTTGGTGATCGTCTTAAAGTTTATTTGAAGGACAAAGGCCTCCGCCACGATTTAATTTCTGCTGTATTTGCATTGGGCGGTGACAAAGATATCGTTCGAGAACTCGCTCGCATTGAAGCGCTGGGCACGTTCTTAGACTCGGAAGATGGCGCGAATTTGCTGACGGCTTATAAGCGCGCTGCCAACATTCTGCGAATCGAAGAGAAAAACGACAAGACCAGCTACGATGAAGCGGCCGACGCCAAGGTGCTCGAGCAAAAAGAAGAGCAGGAACTGCATAAGAGGCTGGCCGCCGTTATCGATGATATTTCGCAGAATCTTGCGGCTGAGGACTACGCCAAAGCCATGACTAAACTGGCCTCTCTGCGCGCACCTGTCGATGCCTTTTTCGATGAGGTCACGGTCAATTGCGAAGACGCGACGCTTCGTGTAAACCGGCTAAGATTGTTGTCGCAAATACGGACGACCATGAACCAAGTCGCAGACTTTTCTCAGATAGAAGGGGGCGAGCGTTGAGCAGCTCTAAATGGGTCTATTCTTTTGGCGGGGGTTCCGCTGAAGGTAAGGCAGAAATGCGTAATCTATTGGGCGGCAAGGGAGCCAATCTGGCCGAAATGTCGAGCCTCGGATTACCGGTACCACCTGGTTTCACCATCACCACAGAATTGTGCACCCATTACACCTCGCACGACAATCAATACCCGGACGAGCTCAAAGCCGAAGTCGATGCGGCGCTGGCCAAAATCGAAGGCGTTATCGGGGCAAAATTTGGTGCGGCGGATAATCCGCTGCTGGTGTCGGTGCGCTCGGGTGCCCGCGCTTCAATGCCGGGTATGATGGATACAGTGCTGAATTTGGGCCTCAATGATGAGACCGTCGCCGGCCTGGCCAAAGCCAGTGGCGATGAACGCTTCGCCTATGACAGTTACCGCCGCTTCATCCAGATGTATGGCGATGTTGTGCTGGGTGTTGAGCATCATCACTTCGAGGACATTCTAGCCGATCACAAAGATGATAAAGGTGTGGCGCTGGATACCGAACTTGAAGCCGAAGATTGGAAAGAAGTTGCCACAAAATTCGCTGCCAAGGTCGAAAGTGAGCTTGGCAAGCCGTTCCCGCAAGATCCTCACGATCAGCTTTGGGGTGCCATCAGTGCGGTCTTTGGCAGTTGGATGAATGACCGGGCGAAGATCTACCGCAAACTGCACGATATCCCTGAAAGCTGGGGCACGGCGGTCAATGTGCAATCGATGGTCTTTGGTAATATGGGTGACAGCTCGGCCACCGGTGTCTGCTTTACCCGCAACCCCTCGACCGGCGAGAACGCCTTTTACGGCGAGTATCTTGTCAATGCTCAGGGCGAAGATGTGGTTGCCGGTATCCGCACGCCGCAGCCTTTAACAATTGCTGAGAAAGAGCTTAATGCCACCGATCTGCCGTCGATGGAAGAGGGCATGCCAGCGATGTTCAAAGAGCTGTGTGATATTCGGGACAAGCTCGAAGATCATTACAAAGATATGCAGGACATGGAGTTCACCGTTCAAGAGGGTAAGCTCTGGATGCTGCAGACCCGGAACGGCAAACGCACCGCAAAGGCAGCCCTTAAGATCGCGGTTGAAATGGCGGCTGATGGTTTGATCACCCGGGAAGACGCGATTAAACGCATTGAGCCGGGTGCGCTTGATCAATTGCTCCATCCGACTCTTGATCCCGAAGCCGAGCGTAATATCTTGGGCAAAGGCTTGCCAGCTTCACCCGGTGCGGCTTGTGGTAAAGTTGCATTTTCTGCGCAAGACGCTGAAGACATGGTCGCCAAAGGTGAAAAAGTTATTCTCGTCCGCATCGAAACATCGCCTGAAGACATTGGAGGTATGCATGCCGCCGAAGGTATTTTGACCACCCGCGGCGGTATGACCTCGCACGCTGCCGTGGTGGCGCGTGGCATGGGCCGTCCTTGCGTCACCGGCGCCGGACAATTGCGGGTTAGTTACCAGGATCAAACCTTGAAATGCGGCGGTCAAACCGTCAATGCCGGTGACGTCGTGACAATCGATGGTTCGCGCGGCGAAGTGATGATCGGCGAAGTCAAAACCATTCAGCCGGAACTCACCGGCGATTTTGGCGTGATCATGCAATGGGTTGATGAAATTCGGGTGCTCAAAGTGCGCACCAATGCGGAAACACCGGAAGATGCGGAAACGGCTGTGAGTTTCGGCGCCGAAGGCATTGGCCTTTGCCGCACCGAGCACATGTTCTTCGATCCTGAGCGCATCATTCATATGCGGGAAATGATCCTGGCTGTTGATGTCGAAGGCCGCAAGGTCGCCTTGGCGAAGTTACTGCCTTATCAGCGCGACGACTTTACCGATCTCTTCACCATTATGAAGGGCCTGCCGGTCACCATCCGTTTGCTTGATCCACCGCTGCATGAATTTCTGCCGACTAAAGACGATGAAATGGCCGAGGTTGCCGATGCGGCCGGTACCGATTTTGAAACTGTTCAGGCGCGCGCCATAGCGCTCCATGAGTCTAATCCAATGCTGGGTCTGCGTGGTTGCCGTTTAGGCATCGTGCATCCGGAAATTTATGAGATGCAATGCCGGGCGATTTTCGAGGCTTCGGCTGAAGTCTCCAAAGACAGCGGCCAAACGGTGGTGCCGGAAGTGATGATCCCGCTGGTCGGCACCAAGCGTGAATATGACATCATGCACGATATGGTGCAGCGCATTGCCGCAGAAGTCAGCGCGGAAACTGGCGCCAAACTCGAATATCTCACCGGCACCATGATCGAATTGCCGCGCGCTGCGCTGCGGGCCGGTGATATCGCCGAACAGGCTGAGTTTTTTAGCTTCGGCACTAATGATCTCACTCAGACGACTTATGGCTTGTCGCGGGACGATAGCGGCTCATTCCTCGAACGCTATGAGGAACAGGGCATCTATGATCAGGACCCCTTTGTCAGCATCGATGAAGAGGGGGTTGGTGAGCTGATTGAAATCGCCACCGAACGAGGCCGCGCAACCCGGGGTGATATCAAGCTTGGCATATGTGGTGAGCATGGCGGTGATCCGGCCTCGGTGACCTTCTGCCATAAAATCGGCCTCGACTATGTCAGCTGCTCTCCCTACCGGGTACCGATTGCGCGTTTGGCGGCAGCCCAGGCAGCCCTCAACGCCGAAAAGCTGATTGACGCTTAAGCACAGTTAATAGAAATTATAAAAGGGGACGTGTACTTGTTACGTGTCCCCTTTTTTCGTTTAATAAACAAAATATTGGAACGATAAGGGGAGCACCATGCCAGATTCCACGATTACCGATGTCCAGGGTTTGCGCGAGATTTATGATGAGCCAAGGGGACGGCCCGTTGAGAAATTACAAACAAAGATAGACGCCGAGTCGCGTCGCTACATTGCGGCCTCACCGTTCTTGATTTTAGGCACGAGTAAAGATGTGTCGCCCAGAGGCGATCATCCGGGTTTCGTTCAAGTGTTGGATGACAACACATTGTTATTGCCGGACCGACGCGGAAACAATCTCATCGATTCATTTCAAAATATTGTCGAAGACCCGACCGTGTCGTTGATTTTCCTAATTCCCGGCATCAGTGAGACCCTGCGCATTCGCGGCGAAGCCAAAATAATCACCGACCCGGAACTTCTTGAGCCCCTCGCGGTGAATGGGAAGGTGCCGACAACGGGACTTAAGATCCACGTCAATGAAGCCCTGATGCATTGCGCTAAAGCTATTCTTCGCGCGAAATTGTGGGATGCGGAAACCCAGCTTGACCGCAAAGAGTTTGCTGCGACAAAAATTATTGCCGCGCATACCAGCTCAGAATACGAGGAACTGCATAATAACTATGAAAAAGGCGTGGCGGATGCGATGGCCGAAGAGGGCCGGGAGTAATGGGAGACCTCTACCGGGGATTTGATCAGGATGAACTAGATGCGCAGTACCGGGCGACGGCGACGGTGTCGAACTTCGATGAGCTGATAGAAGCCTATGCGGAGGGCAGTGACGAAGCGCGGGCGGCAGTGGATCACGTTGCCGATATTAAATTCGGTCCGGGTGAAGAAGAGACGCTCGATCTGTTTCCGGTGCCCAAAACAATAAGAGGCAAATCGGATGCGCCGCTGTTTGTTTTTATCCATGGCGGCTATTGGCGGATGTTATCTAAAAATGAATCCAGTTTTATGGCGCCCAATTTGGTAAATGAGGGCGTTGCCGTGGCGGCGATAAATTACACCCTGGTGCCGCCGGCAAATATCGATCAAATCGTTGCTGAATGCCGCCGCTCGATCGCCTGGCTTTATCATAATGCAGCAGAGCACGGTATTGATCCAAACCGCATTTATGTCGGTGGCTCGTCGGCTGGCGGGCATCTCACCGGTATGATGGTGGCCGGGGGTTGGCAGGAGGAGCTCGGCTTGCCGGCCAATGTGGTTAAAGGCGGCTTGCCGATCAGTGGCTTGCTGGATATGGAGCCGATCACTCAATGCTTCGTCAATGACTGGATGAAGATGAGCATGGAAGATGGCTTGCGCAACAGCCCGGACCGCAATTTACCGTCAGCCGGCTGCCCCTTGATTGTCGCCGTAGGCGGCGAGGAAACGGATGAATTTAAACGCCAAAGTCAGGACTTCACCACGCTTTGGCAGAGCCAGGGCTGGCCCGCCGAATATCTCGAATGCAGTGGGCTTAATCACTTCAATGTGCCAATGGAGCTTTGTAAGCCGGACAGTCCGATGACTCAAAAATTGCTGGCGATGATCGGCTAAGTGTTAATTCACGACAGTCGTGAATTAACCTTTTTTACTTTCGCACAAAAATAACGAATTCATTGGGGTGGAGCAGGTCGATCAAGCGGATTTGCCCGTCTAGATTTTTTTCGCAAAAGTCCATGAAGTAGTGAGGATTGGCGTAATACAGTGTCTTTTCCCGCAAGGAAGATTGGATATTGAGCATATTAAAGCCGAGCCCGATCCGGGTTTTTGACCACAGCTGCATAATATTTTCTTCGACATAGTTCCGCCATGCCAGCTCGGGTGCAGCCATTTTCATATTGTAGGTGCCGGAGACAAATGAATAATCTGCCATCTCCGTGGCCTGATGGCTGTTGATGAAAAGCGCCCGAGGGTCGCTGACTTGTTGTTTGGCAGCTTTAATCATGGCGTCGCTAATATCGTAGCCAAAATACGTACCGTCCGAGAATTGCGGCAGCTCTTTAAAGGTGTCGAACATGGCGCCGTAACCACAGCCGAGATCGTTGATGGTGACGTCATCGCGCTCGATGTCATAAGCTAACAGACCAACAAAAATTTGAAAGCGCCGCTGCTGGCGTTCCTGATCACGCCAGGCGACGGCTTTGTGCTTGGGGCCAAAATGTTTGAGCGCACGATCGTAATTTAGCGCTACCGGTTCCAAAATAGACGGCCGGGCCGGTGGACCGGAATTATCAGTTTGGGTCATTTAGAAATTAGCCCAAGCTGGCTTGTTGGGCGTCACTGGAATGTCCCCAACCATCAGCGGTGCTGGATCTGCCAACGATTCCAGGCGAACCAAAGCCAATCCCTGGCCATCAGCGGTAGAGCGTATCTCACCAGCGTTTTTGCCGGCTTGGGTGATCTCGGCACCGGCAGCGAGGGCATCGCCGTTGAAACTCACTGGGATGAGGCGTTTTTTGACCAAGCCGCGATGTTTGGTCCGGGCCGTTAATTCTTGCCCCATGTAGCAGCCCTTTTGAAAATCGACCCCGTGCAATTCCTCGAAACCGCATTCGAGCAAGGTGGATTTATCGATTTCCAAATCACGGCTGCCATCGGGCAGGCCGAGGGCAAGGCGCAATTGATCATAGTCTTCAAACGGGGCGGGGATCAGGGCCTCATCGTGAAGAGCAATTTCTAATGAACTATTTGGCAGGATAGCGCGCGTGCCAATCTCGCTGAGACGAGGGTCGGTGTAGATAACGCCGCCGAGCCATTCCATGGCCGCCCCGAGAGTTGGATCTAGTGCCAAGGCGTCGTGAATATCATCACCAAACATCACCGCTACCGCTAATTCTTCAGCGATCTCTATTTCTACATTGGCGCGGAGCTTATACATACGTAAGCGCTTGAAAAGATCATCAATCCGAGCCGCTTCGCAGTCGAGATAAAAGGCACCTGATAGCTCGGCAATGAAGAAGTCGTGGAGATATTTACCTTGAGGGGTCAGCAGGGCAGCATAAATCGCGTGCCTTGGTGAAACTCGTTCAAGGTCATTGGAGACCAAGCCTTGTAAAAATCCGCGCGCGTCATCGCCGGTAATTTTCAGCACTTGCCGGTTGTCCAAACGGACATAATGTAATTCAGTCATAGACCCAATATAGCCGAGCCGGGCCGTGGCGCAAATGACAAGTTTCTCAAAAAAATATTCTGGACCTCTAATTGCCATAAGTCTTTGAAACTCCTATAAACAGCGCGCAAGCCCCGCAAGGAAATATGCATGAATATTGTAATGATTGACGATTCATACGCTTTCGATGGCGCGACATCGGGCATCCGTGCGTTAGGGGGTGCCGAGAAAGCCTTTGCCTATTTGGCAGGTGCTTTGGCCGCGCGCGGCCATGAGGTGACGGCGATTAACCGCTGTGAATACCAAGCAAGCGTGGACGGTGTATTGTGGCTGCCGTTTGAGACGCCGCGGCCTCCTGAATGTGATGTTTTAATTGCTTTTAGAAAACCAGAGCTATTGGATGAAATTGATGATCCGACGGCTAAATCAATTCTATGGCTGTGGGGACAGCCGAAAATTCTCAACGAACCGGTAAATCAAAAGCTACTGGAAAAGCATGATCCGGCGCTGGTATTTGTTGGTGAGCACCACCGCCAAGCCTGGAAGTCGTGGCGTGATTTTCAAGAAGTGGTGATCGTGCCTGGAATTGCCGACAGTTTTGTTGAGACGGAGCCGGGCGATGCGCCGCCACCAGTGGCGGTTGTCACCACACATCCCTTACATGGTTTAAGGCATATTTTGCGTCTGTGGCGGGAGAGCATCCATCCCAAGAATGACAAGGCGGAGCTGCATATTTATTCAGCCAGCCTTTTTAATGGTGCAGTCAATGAGCGGCTTAAGGATATTGCTGAAGCAGTCACCAGCGCTCAGGCTATTAATGTTATTATTAAATCTCCAGTTTCGGATAGTGAAATGGCTGCGGCGTACAGCTCAGCACGGGTGCATTTTTATCCGGTAATTGGTACAGAATATTATGGCTCGACCTTGGCTGAGTCACAAGCTTGCGGCACACCTGCGGTGATATATGTAGGTGAAGGTAAAACTGACATCATAAAAGAATGTATTGGTAACGGTCAGACCGGCTACATCGCACCGGACGACGATGCATTTGCAAATTTAGCCCTCGAGTTATTGGCCGAAGATACAGCCATGTATCAAAGTCTCAGCCGCGATGCTAAAACTCTACAGGCCGGACGCAATTGGCAAAGTGCAGCAATTGAATTTGAAGCTTTATGGAAATAGAAAAAAGCTTAAACTGTTGATATGAAAGTCTTATTCGTAACATCGACGCGGATTGGTGATGCCATCCTATCGACAGGATTGCTTGAACACTTACGCCTGCAAAATCCGCAGTTGGAAGTCACGGTCGCTTGCGGTCCGGCGGCAGCCCCCTTGTTTGAAGCTCTGCCCGGGTTAAAGCGGATTATCGTCTTGGATAAGATGGTGTTCTCGCTGCATTGGCTAAGACTGTGGCTGCTCACCATCGGCACCTTTTGGGATTTGGTAATTGATCTCAGAAATGCGCCGGCGACATTTTTACTAGGGCGGCGCCAGCGGCGAGGTATGCCGAGAAGTGGGGGCGATATTCGTCGAGTGGAACGGATTGCACGGGTTATGAATTTGCCGGACATTGTGCCACCAAAATTGTGGACCAGTGCGCGGGAAGATATATTAGCGAAAGAATATATGCCAGATGGCGGGCCCATTTTGGCCATTGGGCCGACAGCTAACTGGCGGGCTAAAACCTGGCGGACAGAAAATTTTGCTGAACTTATTGAACGTTTGACTGCGCCAGAAGGAATTCTGCCCGGTGCCCGGGTGGTGTTGCTGGGCCGTGATGATGAAAGGCCAATGGCCTTGCGCTTAATTGATACTATTCCTGAAGACCGCCGGATTGATTTAGTTGGCAAGCTGGACCTTTTAACCGCTTATGCCTGTCTCGCGCGTTCGACATTTTACATCGGCAATGATTCAGGCTTGATGCATTTGGCTGCAGCTTCAGGTGTGCCGACGCTTGGCTTGTTTGGGCCAACTCAGGAATCCCTATATGCTCCGTGGGGAGAGAATTCAGATATCGTGCGCACGTCGATACCGTTTGAGGAGATATTTCCCAAAAATTTTGATCACCGGACGTCGGATAGCTTAATGGACAGTTTAACCGTCGACATGGCGGAAGCTGGCGCCTTATCGTTGTGGCAAAGATGCTTGGAAAGCGAAGCCAGCGGTCCATCGGGGTCTGTCAATTGAGCCAGCAGGAACATTTGCTCAAATTATCGGCCGTGATCAGCGTCCACAATGAAGAGGATAAGCTGGCCGCCTGTTTGGAAAAGCTTTCATTTGCTGATGAGATTGTCGTCGTGATGGATCGTTGCAGCGACGGCACCCGGGCGATTGCGGAGCAATTTACCGATCGTATTATCGAGGGGGGCTGGGAAATTGAAGGCAATCGGCGAAATGCAGCAATTGACGCTTGCGCCGGCGAATGGATATTTGAAATTGATGCCGACGAACATGTGACCGAGGAGTTGGCGCGTGAAATACGTAACACTGTCAACGCATCTACATTCGATTGGCATGAAATTCCAGTCGATAACTATATCGGTGACCGGCTGGTTCGTCATGGCTGGGGTGCTTCCTACGGCAAGGCCGCTTATCCTGGGCTGTTTCGCAATGGCGCCAAAATTTGGGGCAATCAGCGGGTTCATCCGAGCCTTACCTGGCACGGCAAAAAGGGTGCGATGTTATCGAATCGAATCAATCATTATGTAGATCGCAATATCTCGGACATGATCAAACGCCTCGATTCCTATACCACTGCGCGGGCGCGAGATTTAAAAGATAGTGGCGATATTGGATCAACCGTCAATAATGTGCGGCGGCTGTTCTCACGGTTTTTCAAATGTTATATAAGCCGCAAAGGTTATAAAGAGGGGGGGTATGGCTTGCTAATCGCGTTGTTCGCCGGGCTCTATCCGCTTATTTCCCATATCAAAGCAAAAGTTGAGTTGAACTGATGGCGCGGATTGTCCTGGCCGATGACGGCATTGAATTTGATGGCGATAGCCCACGCCAGGGCCCCCTTGGCGGAGTCGAAAGCTCAATCGTAAATTTGATGGCAGAATTGGCTAAACGTGGTCATGAAGTCAAGGTCCGCAATATGTGCGCTGCGGCCAAATTTATTGACGGCGTTGAATGGGCGCCGTTAGCAGATGGCCTGCCTGATGCAGCCGATCTCTACATTGCCAACCGTGGCGACAAGCTTATTCGCTTGATGCCCAAAGCGCGCCGGACGGTTTTCTGGATTCATAATCCGGCCCAATATTTATTGAAATGGCGATATCTGGCCAAGCTGTGGCAGGTCAAGCCGGCGATTATTTTTATTGGCGACTATCACGCAACAACCTATCCAGCCTGGGCACCGGGGGGTGATCGAATTGTTATTCCTTATGGTATTGCGGAGGTGTTCCGCAATTTCTCTCCCTTGGC
>JABIIH010000053.1 GCA_018649245.1 Rhodospirillaceae bacterium
ATAGGGGCTTGGGGATACTGCGCGGCAATTTTGGCGTTTTGACCGCTTTTATGGCGGCGTTATGGGCGAGCTCATGACGATCCAGAAACTTAAAAAAGTTTCTCAGCGTTGAGACAGCCCGGGCGGTTGAGCTCCGCGAGAGGCCGTCATTATGACGCTTGGCGAGATAGCCCCTAAAATCGGTCGTGGTCAGATTTTCGAGATCTCTAAGACCCGGCTGAAAGCCGAGATGCCCGCTTAAATAACCAAAAAAAGCGGCAAGGTCCCGCCCATAGGCATCCAAAGTATGCTCGGAGCAATTTTTCTCTACCATCATCCAGCGTTGCCAATCCTCAATCGCCTTGAGGACAGCCGGCTCAGCGATAAAGTCGATGAGGCTTGTTGCTGTTAGTTTTCGGACAGCCATCGGTTAAGCGTTAGCTCCAATACGCGGGTAATGAAGATCAGCAAATCTGTGCCCTGGCCGCCGTGGAAAGCACCGCGATTTCGTGACCCTAAGGCCAGCAAGCCATTTGGGATACCATAGCCCGGCTGTAGGCGGCCGAGCGCTGCTGATTTTACGATGCCGGCAGCTTCACCAAATACCGAGCCATCATCTTTGGTGTGCTCTATCAGTTTGGCGAATTCATCCTGGCCACCGAGGACATTATCAACAGTGCCGGGCGCCAGCCACCGGATGTCAGTTTCACCCAGTTCAAGCGATCCTTCCTCACCGGTCTCCAAACATAGCGAGGCGGCATCAATATCCAGCAATAAGGGCAGATCAAAACAAACGACGTGAACCAGGCGCTCTAAATTGTCGGCGCCCAAAATCGCGATCACGGCCGCATGGGTGCGGGTTTGGATCATCATATTGGAGCGGGTGGTTGAGATCAGCAGATTAGCGGCATCTTTAAGATTGGTCGATTCGTCCCGCATCCGGTCCAGCATTGAGGTCTGCATATCGACGACATTACCGGCTTCACCATCTTCCCAGCGCGATGGCGGGCTCATAACCTCCAATAAATCCGGGTTATCTATCAGAAAATCAGGGTTCTCGCGTAAATATTTCGAAACTTTTGACGCTTCTAAATTTCGCGCCGCTGATTTGCCGCTCATGATTAATCCCCTTTATGCCCTCATAAAATTGATTGGCCAGTCCCCGCCCAATCCTTCAGGAAAGAGTCTAACCCCTTATCGGTTAACGGATGGTTATAAAGTTGGCGAAGTGCCGATGGCGGAATGGTGACGACATGGGCACCCATTCGAGCCGCATCAACGACATGTTTGGGCGAGCGCACCGAGGCCACCAGTACTTCGGTCTCAAACTCAGCATAGTTTTCGTAAATCTCACAAATATCGGCGATCAGATCCATACCGTCCTGGCCGATGTCATCAAGCCGCCCGACAAAGGGAGAAACAAATGTTGCCCCGGCTTTGGCAGCCAGGATCGCTTGTGCTGGCGAGAAACACAGCGTTACGTTGACCATCGTGCCTTCGCCGGACAAAATTTTGCAGGTTTTCAAGCCATCAACTGTCAGCGGCACTTTGATGGTGACGTTGTTAGCGATCTTAGCGAGCTTATGAGCTTCCTTGATCATCGTCGGTGCCTCGGTTGCGGCAACTTCGGCACTGACCGGGCCATCGATAAAGGAGCAGATTTCCTCAATCACATCGGTAAATTGACGGCCTGATTTGGCAATCAGGGACGGGTTGGTGGTGACGCCGTCAATCATCCCGGTGTCAGCGAGTTCCCGAATTTCGTCGACATCGGCGGTATCAATAAAAAATTTCATGTTCTCTGATCTAACTCCAAAAATAGTCGAATATTGTTCTTTGATGAATAGAGTCTAGAGTGTAGTGCATGACGCAGCCTCGTACCACCTCACTTGATTTCGGCAATGATCCAAAATGCGTCAGCGTTTTGCTGCCGCTGCCTTTGGGCAAGGCCTATACCTATGCTGTGCCCGATGAGCTAGCCCTTATAGAGGGCGACTTTGTCACGGTGCCGCTGGGCGTGCGGGAAGTCTC
>JABIIH010000126.1 GCA_018649245.1 Rhodospirillaceae bacterium
GAGAATCAACTTGCGGTTAATGGCTTTTCCGCCGAGACGGATTTTGCGGAACAAGAGTACACTTCTAATTGGGAACTGTCCTTGGCACGCTCAATCGCCATCGGTAATGCGTTCCGCCGAGCCGGCTATACGGAGGAAATATTGAACTTTGGTTACGGTGATTCTCGAGCACCATTTTTGGCGAATGCTACAGATGAACAACGTAAAACTTTGTCTAAACGGATAGATATAGTAATAATGGCAGCTGGTAGTGCTATATAATGCGGTTATGGGAAGTTGAATATCAAATTTGACATTTTAAAACGTATGTATTTAATCGCCGGATGTGCCTTTATTGTTGGCGCAGTGGTGGTCTTTTTTGCGTCTTCAGCTTGGGCCGATCGGGTTACCGCACGAGGCAGTGATCGCGATGGTATTGGCCAAATGGTTTTTACCTGGCCGACCCCGGTTCCGTTTATTGCCCGCATCCAAAATCGCCAATTGATCATCCAATTTTCCCGCCCGGCGGAAGGTGATTTTGGCGCGCTAGCCAGGCGGCTGAGTAAATATGTTCGAGCACCACGCAGCCAAAATGACGGTAGAACATTAATCTTTCCGCTGCGGGGCAATTTTGATCTCAATTATTTTCCTCGCGGCCGCACGGTGGTTGTTGAAATCGTTGACCCTAATCCGCCGGAATCAGCCAAACCGCCGGAGCCAGCCAAACCGGCTCAACAAACGGCAAAGCCAGCGGCTCCAAAACAAGCCGGTGCAGCAGCCGTGCCTACGCCAAACACCCCACCGCCGGCCAATATATCTGAACGTGTCGTCATTCGAACCGGTTCGCACCCGAATTATGGCCGCATCGTGTTCGATTGGAAAAAACGCGTTGAATATAAAGTTTCTAAACAGGGAAACTTGGCGACCATAACTTTTCAGCGGCCCGCAAATGTTGTAACCGCACCGCTTAATGGCAATCGCCTGGCCAATGTACGCGGGGCTAATTCTCAAATTGGCGGCAGTTCGACGACGGTACGGCTGTCGGTACCTTCGAGCTCGAGGCTCAAACATTTTCGCAGCGGCTCAAAAGTAGTTGTTGATGTTACCAATCCAACAGGTGGTAATGATGCACCACCGATTGCTCAAATTGCTCCTCCGGCGGCGCAAGTTCAGGTTGCCGTGGCAGCGCCCGCAAGGCCGGTAAATCAACCCGCTGGGGAAACTGCTGGCAAAACAGCCACACCTGTTCCCGCCACGCCTCAACAACAATCAGCCCAATCTGTTGCGGGGCAACAAAGTAAACCCGTTGAGTTGAAACCGGCCAATGCACCAGCCCCAACGGATGCGGCTACAGCGGCCCTTTCGCCAGCACCTGCCCCAACAGGTGCGCCAATCGATCCCAGCAACGTAAAAGCCGTAACCTTACGCCTGGATTGGGCGTCTCCTGTCGCTGCCGCCGTTTTTCAACGCGGCGGAAATTTGTGGATGGTGTTCGACAAAGCTAAGCAAATAGATATTGCCAAATTAAGAGCACAGGCCGGAAAGGCCGTGAGGTCTATCGTGCAGGTACCGTCCAATCGGGCGACAATCCTCCAGATTGTGCCTGTTATCGGCATCAATCCAAGTATTCGGCGGGATGGTTTGGCTTGGATATTTGACTTTAAAAAGCAAGCATTGCAGGCGCAGACGCCAATTGATGTGAAATCTCAGCCTTCTTCGCCGGCCGGCGCCAGATTATTTGTTTCGGTGGCTGAATCCGGCGACGCAATTCCATTACGGGATACGGAAGTCGGTGATAATTTGGTCGTCGTGCCGGTTATTCCTTTGGCGCACGGCATTGATCGCCGCTTCAACTATCCGCAAATGACCATATTGAAGTCTGCTCAAGGGATGGTGATCAAGCCAAACATTGATGATCTACGGGTGCGCTCGATTCAGCAGGGTATCGAATTAACCTCGGCGAGCAAGTTGGCGCTCACGCCATTGACGACCAAAGTTGCGGCAAATGCTAAATTGGGATCGATCCAGTCATTGTCGCGCATATTTAAACCCGATACCTGGCGTAAAATGCGCCGCCAAAAACCTGGCACATTTTATGATCTAAGGCGGGAAATGCTTGATAATTTGACGACTCTCAAAACCGCCGCAAAAGATAAAGCGCGAATGAATTTAGCCTTGTTCCTATTTGGCAATGGCTTCGGTTATGAAGCAAATGGTGTTCTTAAAGTCATTAATGCCTCAAATCCAGAAATCCAGACCAATCCGCAATATCGCTTGTTGCGCGGAGCAACTGATTTTTTGATGGGCAGATATCCTGAAGCGATGAAATCATTGAATCACCCCAGCATGGACGGCAATGATGAAGGTGAGTATTGGCGCGCCGCGGCGATGATAGCCAATGGTGAAGATGTATTGAATGCCGCTCAAACGATGAATGAAAAAGGCAGTATTTTCCGGCCCTATCCTCGCGCCATTAAAATGGAACTGGGAATGCTGACAACTGAGGCGGCGATTATTAGTGGTGATATCAAAGCCGGCATTAAATTTCTTGAAGTACTGGCTCAGGAAGAACCAAAACCGAAGGAGATCGACCAACTAGCGCTACTTGAGGGCATGCTCAAGCAATTATCTGGCGATTTTAAAGGCGCCATTACGGCGTGGGAAGAAGTCGAGAAAGGTGAGCATCGCCCCAGCATCGCCAACGCCGTCGTCTTGCGCTCAGATTTGTTGCTCAGTACGAAAAAAATTAAAGAAAAAGGCGCCATCGAGGAACTGGAAAAATTGCGTTTTGCCTGGCGCGGCGGTGAGTTTGAATTTGCCTTGCTCCGTAAACTGGGTCGTCTCTATTTGGATATAGGCGATTACCGCAACGGCTTGCGGACCTTGCGCGCCGCCGCATCCTATTTTCGCGGTAATCCAGATGCCGGATCGGTCACGCAGGAAATGACCGGTGCTTTCACCGATCTATATTTAAATGATGCGGCTGATGAAATGAAGCCGGTTCAGGCAATTGCTTTGTTCGAAGAGTTCAAAGAACTAACGCCGTCGGGAGAAAAAGGTGATGAGATGATCCGTAAGCTGGCGGATCGCTTAGCGGCAGTTGATTTGCTTGGACAGGCAGCAAAGCTACTCGAACAGCAGGTTGAATTTCGCTTGAAAGGTGTCGAGAAAGCACGTGTCGGCAGCCAATTATCAGCTGTTTATTCGCTCAATCGCGAACCTAAAAAAGCCTTGGAAGCGTTGCAGAAATCAAACGAATCGGGTTTGCCTCCAGAATTGGCGGGACAACGCCAACTCCTCAATGCGCGAGCTTTAATCGATATGAAACGTGAAAGTGAAGCTTTGGTGCTGCTGGAAGACGATGAGAGCCGGGGAGCTGATCTGCTTCGAACCGAAATTTATTGGCAAGGTAAGAAATGGCCGCAGGCGGCGCGCGTGCTACAGAAACTGGTGGTTTCTACCGGCGCTGTATCAGGCCGTAAGCTGGATGACCGGCAGGCGCAGTTTGTCTTAAATTTAGCTATTGCAATGGCGCTTGGTGGTAATGAACGGGGCATTATCCGGCTCAATAAAGACTTCTTGAAAGATATGGACGCCACGCCATTTAAAGATGCATTTCGTCTCATCGCGAGCCCCGATGGCGTCGGTCTGCTCGATTACCGATCCGTCGCCGGTAAAGTCAAAACCGTCAGTAGTTTTAAGACTTTCATGGCATCCTATAAAAAAAGATTGAAAGCCGGCAAACTTAGCCAATTGAATTGATCACGGACCGCCGATGGTGCCGAAGCTTTGCACCAGGCTGCCGACGATTAAGAACCAGCCATCTACCAACACAAAGAAAATTATCTTAAACGGCAGGGCAATAATAATTGGTGGCAGCATCATCATACCCATCGACATGAGCACCGAGGCGACGACCATGTCGATCACCAAGAATGGAATGAAAACGAGAAAACCTATCTCGAAAGCGCGCCTCAGTTCACTAATAATAAAGGCCGGGATCAAAACTTTAATCGGTATTTCCTCTGCCGAGGTGATCGGCGGAACTTTGGCAATATCCATAAACAGTTTCAGATCTTGTTCGCGCACATATTTCTGCATAAATATTTGCAGCGGTTTGAGGCTACGGTCGAAAGCTTCTTTTTCTTCGATCTCGCCGTCAACATAGGGGCGGATGCCTTGATCCCAGGCCGCCTCGAAAGTCGGCGACATGATGAAAAAGGTCAAAAACAGAGCCAGCGCCATTAACACCTGATTGGGCGGCGTCTGCTGTGCGCCCATGGCGGTTCTGAGGAAGGAAAGGACGATGACGATCCGAATGAATGACGTCGTCATGACCAGAATTGACGGCGCCAAGGCCATCACCGTAATCAGCAAAAAGAGCTGGATCAGTCGCTCGGTTGCGGTTGGGCCGCCTTGCCCGAGGTCGAGCGAGAATGATTGAGCAAGCGCCGGATCGGCGAGTAATAGGCCACCAACCATAGCTATGATTAAACGTAGGATGAAGGCGGCGCTATGGTTCATTTCTTGCCACCCAGCCCGTGGCGGATACCGTCAATCAGGTTAACCGCATCAAAAGAAGCAGGGGCACTACTGGGTTCTTTGGAATTGTCGCGTTCCGGATCTACTTCGATCTCACCTTCAATGACCATTTCTGTGGCACCACCCAGCAGTAAAAGGTGCTCCTTATCATCACGGCGAACCA
>JABIIH010000052.1 GCA_018649245.1 Rhodospirillaceae bacterium
ATAAAGGTTTCGAGGGCAAGTACGCAGTGGTCGGCAACTACTGGCCGCCGCACTATGTGGTCATGAAGGGCGATACGCTTGAGCCAATTAAAGTCGTTGGCACCAGAGGATACACTTATGATACCAACGAATACCATCCTGAACCGCGGGTGGCCTCAATTGTGGCATCTCACAATGCGCCTGAATGGGTTCTCAACCTGAAAGAAACCGGCGTCGTCCTGCTGGTGGATTACAGCAAGCTTGATAGTGGTACGATTACCGAAACCAAAATCAATGCTGAACGTTTCCTCCACGATGGCGGTTGGGATTCGACCAAACGCTACTTCCTGGTTGCGGCCAACGCGCGTGACACCATTTCAGTCATCGATACGGTCGAGCGGAAGCTTGTCAAAAACATCAAGACAGGCACGAAACCGCATCCTGGCCGGGGCGCTAACTGGGTCGATCCTAAATACGGCCGGGTTTGGGCAACTGTGCATCTCGGTGAGGGCCTGGTGTCAATCATCAGTACCGATCCAACCAAGAAGCATGCCTGGACAGTGGTGAGGGAATGGGAATTGGACGGCAACTCGCTGTTCATCAAAACCCATCCGAAAAGCCATTGGGTTTATTGCGACAACACCATCAATCCTAAGAAATCTAATGTATTGACCGTGTTCGACATAAACAATCCTGATGCCAAACCTAAGGAAATCGTCTTCAAGAAAAAAGTAGTCCACATGGAATTCAACAAGGCCGGTAATGAGGTCTGGATCTCCCTGTGGGACAAAGAAGGCGAACTTGTCATCATTGACGACAAGACGTTAAAGGTAAAAGCACGGATCAAGGGCCTCCATACGCCCACGGGTAAGTTCAACGTCTACAATACGACGAAGGATATTTATTGATCCAATAAGATTTGGAAAATGGGGCTGGAGATCTCTTCAGCCCCTTTTTTCAAAAAACATGAATAATTGAGTAAATGATTAGGTAAAAAAAATGAACGTAGCACGTATGTTGATTTTAGGTCTTGGAGCCATAGCTTTAACTCTTTCTACAGCGCAAGCGGCGGGACCGCATAAGACACCGGTCGCTCCGGCCAAATATCTGAGCATGGAAAATCCGATTGACGCCGATGACCTGGAAGGCCGGGTGCTTAAAAAAGTCAAACGTCTTTACAAAAGCAAGTGTAAGAAATGTCATGGCACCGAAGGCGATGGCAAAGGCTCTGCCGCTGAAGACATAGTGCTCAAGCCCACTTCATTCATTGTTCCCGGCTATATGGAAGACCGCAAGGATGGCCAGTTGTTCTGGATTATCAAAGCCGGCAGTAAAGACACCGAAATGAAAGCCTTCGGGCCCGGCACAGACGTCAATCTCTCCGATGAAGAAATGTGGAAATTGGTTGCCTATATGCGTAAAGCATTCACCAAATAAGGCTCCAACTTTGAGAATATCGGGTCACAAATGAGCGGTAAATCCCATACGAGCCTGCCTTGGCGGCAGCATCCAAAAAAGCGGAATGGGGTGAATTCGCAAAGCACCGGCGCGGCCGGTAGGAATAAATAAAAGGAATACTTGATGGCAACAGCGCGTCGTTCATACGGTCTTCAAACCCCCGGTACTAGAGGGGTCGAAGGTACTAAAAGATATTCAATGGTGATCGATCTCAGAAAATGCATCGGTTGCATGTCTTGTGCCACGGCTTGTAAGGCGGAATATGGTGTTCCCCTGGGCGTTTGGCGGACTTGGGTGAAAGTCGGCGACAAAGGAAGATATCCTAACACCAGACGGATATTCATGCCGCGCCTGTGTAATCACTGCGATTATCCGGTTTGTGTCCGCAACTGTCCGACCCAGGCGACCTTCAAGCACAAAGACGGTTTTGTCCTGCAACGTTATAACCGGTGCATCGGCTGCCGGACCTGCATGGTGGCCTGTCCCTACAATGCCCGCCATCTTCTGCCGGCTAAACGAACGGATAAGAATCTGCCCAATATGGTAGTCGATAAATGCACCTTCTGTTTTCACCGGGTTAAAAAAGGATTGGTTCCCGCCTGCGTCCAAGCCTGCGTCGGTGGCGCCAGAATATTTGGCGATATGAACGATCCAAATAGTGAAGTGGCGAAACTCGCCGCTAAGGAGCGAATGACGGTTTTAAAACCGGAATTGGGCACCAGTCCGGCGGTTTCCTACATCGGCAGCGATTGGGAAATCATGGATGAGCCACATAGCTATACCAATCGGACTACTCAGCTTCGCCGCGAGTTCAACGCCTATAAGCGGAATCATAAGGGCGACACATTCTCTGACATCGTTGAGGGTGAATCGACCATGCTTCAGATTACTGAGCATTTTTTCGGATTTATGGGATCTATCCCGCACAAGTTGAGCCAAGTGCTTAAATCTTTTGGCACTTTTATTTTCGGATAGGACGGCCGCCAGAAAATGGAAGACAGCGTAATTACCTTCAATGTTTTTCACCACGTCGCGTGGGGAACATCTATTTCTATATATTTTTGGTTGGTGGGCGCCAGCGCGGGGTCCTTCGTGATTTCGAGTTTTGGCTGGGTATTTAACATTAAGCGTTACAAGCAGCTGGCGTTAACTGCTTCCCTAACGGCTATCTTCATGTTGCTGCTGGTGCCAATCCTACTGATCTGGGATTTGGGTAAGCCGGTGCGCTTCATTTATCTCTTGCTGCCCAGTTATTGGCATGCCACTGGGCCGATGTCTTGGGGCACGGTGTTAATTCTTACCTACCCGATGGCCATGATCGTTTATACGATTTTCGTGATGCTGAAAAACGAGTTTTGGGCGCGGACGCTAGGCATTATTGCGATCGTCTTGGCGCTGTCCACGCACTGGTATACCGGCGTGGTGATGGAACTCAACCCGGGACGATTCCTCAATCATACGGCCCTTGCCCCGCTGCTTTTCCTTACCGGCGCCTTCATCTCGGGCATTGGATTGCTGATCCTAATATTGTGGGTACAAAATATGATTGTGTCAGCAGCGAAACGCATTGATTGGAAGTTAATCGAAGAAATGGCCCAATACATGATGTATGGCATAATTTTCGACGCCTTCCTGCTTTTCCTTGAATTTCTACAATCGATTTACGGCAGCAGTAACGCCGTGCTTGGACATGAGGCCGTTCTGATGGGTGTCTTCCGGTTCCCCTATCTCTGGATGGAAATCATAATTGGCCTGATAATCCCGTTTTTCATTCTCGTCACGCCACTCAAAAAACGCAGACTCGTGCTCGTTGCGGCAGCTTATATGGTCTGTTTCGGCGTCTACGGCATGAGGATTTGGTGGGTTATGGGTGGCCAATACCTGCAAACGTTCTACTGAGGAAATACCGGTTATGGTGAAAATTAATAGACGTAACTTTATGAAACTAAGCGGGACCGTAGCCACAGCTGCGGCCGCCTACCCGACTCTGGTCAAAGGTATGGAACTGGAGCTAGGTGGTCAGGATTTTCATCAGATACGTACCTTTCATCCCCGCGAAAGAAGCGCCTTCCTTTGCACCATGTGTCCCTATTTCGACGGCGGATTCGCCTATGCAGAAAATGGCGAAATTAAGAAGACCGAGGGAAATCCCGACCATATTGCCACGCGTGGAAAGTTCTGTACCAAGGGGCTATCGTCGTTCTTTGCAGCCAGCGATCCAGATCGAATTCTCAAACCTTTGAAACGGGTAGGTAAGCGGGGCGAAGGTAAATGGCAGCAAATTGGATGGAACGAAGCCATTGCTGAAGTGGCGGCAAAAATCGGAGGGGCGCTCGATGAGCCCAACAGCATTTATCTCAACGAGGGCAGTTTCAAAGAAGGCGTAGGTGTCCGCTTTATGGATACGCTCGGTTCAAGTTCGGTTATTCGCAGCCGCATTCCGGGTATCGGCTGTACCCCAAAACAAATCACGCTTGAGAAAATGCTGGGGGTAAATTTTGTTTTTCCTGATTTGGAAAAGGCAAAATTTGTTTTGAATTTCGGTAATAACATTCTGGAAACAGCCTTTCCGCTAGCCCAACGCTTGACCGACGGGATCGTCAACAATCGGCTAAAGCTGGTCACTTTCGATACGCGCATGTCCAATACGGCCGGGCGCAGTGACGAGTGGTTTTCAATTTTTCCCGGCAGTGACGGCATTATTGCCTTGGCAATGGCCAATGAGATCATGCAGCGGGGGCTCGCCGATGTGGCCTTCATTGATAAATGGACCAATTATGATAGTGCCAAACTGGCCGCAGAGTTAAAACAGTTTACGCCAAAAATGGCCTCTAAGGCGAGCGGCGTCCCGGCCAAGGTCATCCGACAACTTGCCGTCGAGTTCGCTAAAACTAAACCAGCTGCGGTGTTAAGCCTTAACGGAGTTAGTTGGCATCGCAATGGTATCGACGGTGAAATGGCTTGTCTGCTGCTCGCAGTGATTACCGGCAACATCGACAATGAGGGTGGCGTTTGTCTGCCCAGGAAATTCGATATCGCTGAGCCCCAGCCTGCCCCGAGCCCGCTTGGCGGTAAGCCCCGGAAAATGACTTACAATTACACCTTTCCATTTGAAGTCAAAGAGGGCGCCCATCGGGTCCAGATATTGTTCAACCATATGAGTAATCCAGCCTATTCATCGCCGGCCTCCAGTTTTTGGCGTGAAGTAATGGGCGATGAAAAATTAATCCCTTATCTTGTCGATTTTAGCCCGTTCATGAGCGAGAGCGCTGAATTGGCGGATATCATTCTGCCGGATCTGGTGGCGGTGGAACGCTACGATTTAGCCAGCAGCCCGACAGCTTTGTTGCCTTGGGCCGGTATGACCGTACCGCCCGTCAAACCGCGTGGCTCGGCGCGCGACGTGCGTGAAACCGTGAAAAAAATTATTGAGAAAGTCGATGCTGATGGCAGCCGGGGCATGAAACAATATTGGGCTTTTTCCAATGCCCGCGACTGGGTCAAAAAGGAAGTTGAAGCGACGGCGCCGTTAAAGAAAAGATATAAGAAACTGCGCTCAAAAGGTGTTTGGCCAAGTTACGGCAAGATTGATCCGGCGACCCGGCAAATTATCCGCAAAGGAGAGCCCGTAACAGCGGAATATAAAACCTACCAAAAATCAGGCTTCGCCACGCCGTCTGGAAAAATTGAAATTACGGCACCGGCCTGGAGCGCTAATCCCCGCCATGCGGCAATGGGCAAAAATGAATTTGTGCTGACGACCTTTAAAGTCGCCTATCACACACTTTCAATGACCAGCAATCTCAAATATTTGGCAGAACTTTGGCACTCCAATCCGCTCTGGATAAACTGGCAGGCGGCTAAGGAAATGGGTATCAAAGATGGCGAAAATGTCAGAGTTACAAGTGATGTTGGCTATATGGTCACCCAAGCGTGGCTGACCAATGGTATTCATCCACATGCGGTTGGTATTTCCACTTCGGTTGGCCGGTCGGCTTATGGCCGCGTCGCCCTTGCCGACCCCGACGAACGCGCACCGTTTGTCCGCCGGGAACACGAAGATCCCGATATTGAAGATAATATTTGGTGGCGGGATGGCGGCGTTAATCCCAACGATATTATTCCAATAACTCTCGACCCGCAAAGCGGTGTTCAAGCCTGGAATGATACGGTGGTGAAGATCACACCTGCTAAGTTCGGTGATCGCTACGGCGATATCAAAGTAAGCAATGCCAAGCACTTAGCGATTTACAGAAAATTGCTGGGACAAAGTTAATTAGGTGGTGGAGTTAGAAAATTGAATATTTTCGGACTAAAAATAGGAAATAATGTGGCCACCTGGGCAACCGCAGCCGGGCTGGTTGTGGTGGTGCTTGCAGTTTCCGTTCTGGGGTGGAGCCACAGCCGCTTTAACCGGGTTAGCATTTGTACCTCGTGTCATGAAATATTTGTCGATATTAAGGAATACAGTCCGTCGGCGGAACTAAGCAAATCAGTGGAGGATTTTAAGCCGACAAAAGCATTTGATCCTGGACATTTCAACGTCACGGTCGGCTGCGCTGAATGTCATGCTTACCCATACGAGGAATATCGTGAATCAGCCCATTATGAAAATGATCAAGATGTCAAAGCAGGTTGCGTCGGCTGCCATGAACCGCATAGCGTTCGCCAGGTTTTGATGTGGAAATTCTTCTACGTCAATAAAGGGGTCATGGGTGAAAGTCCATTTCACGCCATTTCAAATAGTCTCCGCGATGTTCCCGAATGGGAGAAACTTCGTGTCGAATTGGCGAAAAAGGTCCGCCA
Organism: Rhodospirillaceae bacterium; assembly: GCA_018649245.1. Classification (GTDB taxonomy): domain Bacteria; phylum Pseudomonadota; class Alphaproteobacteria; order Rhodospirillales; family UBA2165; genus TMED23. The sequence goes on from JABIIH010000052.1 coordinate 6,244, forward strand.
GGAAATGGTCGCAGAAGAAAGTACCAAATGCAAGGCCTGTCATAAACCGCCTGGTAAATGGTTTAGCAAAATAAAGCGTCATCAAGAAATGGGAAAAAAGACCTGCGTTCAATGCCACTACAATCTGGTTCATAAAGATGTGAAGTGGGTCAAGAAAGCTAAGGCGAAATAAGCTACAGTAAACCGAAAAAGTGGGCGGAGCCTTTGGGTTCCGCCTTTTTTTTTGCCAAATGAATCACTTAAGGTTAACCAGGGTCAATTCTTAAAACTCTTCTAAATGGTATACAAAATACAGGTAGGAGACGAACAAATGAGTTTAACTCCAGATAGTTATGGACCAGTTTATTTAATCGGTGCTGGCCCAGGTGATCCGGAACTGTTGACGGTTAAAGCGATGCGCCTGCTTGGTGAAGCAGATGTCGTTGTCTATGACCGGCTGGTTTCAGATGAAATTTTGAATTTGGTGCCAAAAGGCGCCAGCCGCATCTTTGCCGGCAAGGCAGCCGATAAACACCACCTGATCCAAGACGAAATAAATGAGCTTTTGGTTAAGCTGGCGCGTAAAAATTATAATGTCGTGCGCCTTAAAGGCGGTGATCCCTTTGTTTTTGGCCGCGGCAGTGAAGAGGCCGAAGTGCTGCACGAGCACGGCATCTCTTTTGAAATTGTGCCCGGTATTACCGCGGCCTCTGGTTGCACGGCGGCGCTTGGCGTGCCGCTCACCCACCGGGGCAAAGCGACCGGTGTGCGCTATGTCACGGGGCACCGGAAAAATAACGGCGAACTTGATCTCAACTGGCAGAGCCTGGCCGACCCGGATACGACGCTCGTGGTTTATATGGGGCTTTCCAGCCTGCCGGTTATTCGTGATGAACTGATTAAAGCCGGGATGCCGGGCGAACTGCCCGCTGTGGCAATTTCTAAAGGCACGACACCAGACCAGCAAATTTGCCGCACGGTTTTGGCCCATTTGCCGGAACGTGTGGTTGAAGAAGATTTACCGACGCCGTTGCTTTACGTCATCGGCAAGGTGATCGAAGTCGCAGATATCTGGGGCAGCATTCCAGCTGCCGATCTACTGGATTATCATGGTGAGGCGGAAAATGCTTAAGGCACTGCTGGCATCTGCACTGTTGTTGGCTGTTACCGGTACCGCTCTGGCAGCGGAACCAGATGCCGCACGCAAAGCTGAACTATTGTATCGGCTGAAGCACGATTGTGGCTCATGCCACGGCATGACGCTCAAAGGCGGCCTCGGCCCGGCCCTGTTGCCCGCATCTATCAAAGAGCACAGTAATGAATTTCTGATTGATGTTATTCGTGATGGCGTTGTCGGCACACCGATGCCGCCCTGGGGTTTTGAACTGAGCCAGGATGAAACGGCCTGGCTGGTCAAAAAACTGCGCCAGGGAGTATCGCATGAAAATTAAACTGGTATTAGTTTGCGCTCTCCTATTATCGGCCTGTGTCACTCAGCAAGGCTCTCTCCGCGGTACCGGTGATCTCGGTGTTATTATTGAGCGCGCTGCCGGCAGTATCAAAGTTATCGAAACAACAGATCGCACCAGTCTGTATGGATTAAAAGGGCTTGGAGATTTGTCCCATGCCTCGACCGTATTTTCCCGCGATGGCCGCTACGCTTATATTTTTGGCCGCGATGGCGGTCTCAGCAAGATTGATTTGTTGGAGCGCAAAATTGTCAAACGGGTGATGCAGTCCGGCAATTCAATCGGTGGTGCGATTTCGCAAGACGGTAAGCTGATCGCGGTCTCGAACTACAAACCGGGCGGCGTCAAAGTATTTAATTCTACGACGCTTGAGCTGGTAGCCGATATTCCGGCGACCGAGATCGGCGACGGCAAGCGCTCGAAAGTTGTCGGGCTGGTCGATGCGCCGGGGCAGAAATTTATTTTTAGTCTTTACGACAGTGGCGAAATTTGGCTTGCCGATTTTGCTAAAGGCAACAAGCCCGTCATAAAAAAGTTCAAAGATATTGGCACCCTGCCCTATGACGGCTTGGTGACACCGGATGGGCGTTATTATATTGCCGGTCTGTTCGGTGAAGATGGGCTGTCACTGCTCGATCTCTGGCAAACGGATAAAGGCGTTAAACGCATCCTCGATGGCTATGGCCGCGGCAAACGTAAGCTGCCGGTCTATAAAATGCCCCATCTTGAAGGTTGGGCCAGCGTTGGCGATCAACTGTTCCTGCCGGCTGTGGGGCATCATGAAGTTCTGGTTGTCGAACGCGATAGCTGGAAAAAAATTGATGCCATCCCGGTGCATGGTCAGCCGATCTTTGCGGTCGCCCGGCCTGACGGCAGACAAATTTGGGTCAACTTTGCCCATCCCCGCAATAACGTTGTGCAAGTAATTGATGTGCCGAGCCGCAAAATCATCAAGACACTGACCCCGGGTAAAGCGGTGCTCCATCTTGAATTTACGCCGCGCGGTGAACAGGTCTGGCTATCGGTGCGGGATGAAGACCGGGTCGAGGTTTACGATACCCGGACCTTCAAGCGGCTTGCTACTATCAAAGCAGATAAGCCGAGCGGTATCTTTCTCACTGCCCGCGCCAACCGGACGGGGCTCTAGGCAATGGACGGAAATTTTAATAAGCCCGAGCGCCTGACCAAATTACAAGTCGATCTGCTCAACGATTTTCAGCGTGATTTTCCGCTTTGTCCCCGGCCGTATGAAAAAATCGCCGAACTGCTTGGCGTCGCTGAAGCCGAAGTTATCGCTCACTTCCAGCAATTGACCGAGCAGAAATATATCTCGCGCCTCGGCGCGGTCGTGACGCCCCATAAAGCGGGCTGGAGCACTCTGGCGGCCCTATCAGTGCCGGAAGGTGAGCTCGAGGAAATAGCCGAGATGATCAATGCCTGCCCCGGGGTCAATCATAATTATGAGCGCAGTCATGAGTTTAATCTTTGGTTTGTCATTACCGGCGCCGACCAGCAGACCGTGGAAACCACTTTGGTGGAAATTGAAGCCGCGACCGGTTACGACGTGCTTAATTTGCCGCTCGTTGAAGCCTATCAATTGGATTTAGGATTCCCGATCAAATGGCATTAAATCTCCACGACAAAGCATTAATCACGGCCATTGAAGACGGCTTGCCCCTGGTCTCGCAACCTTATGAAGCCGTCGGCAATATGATCGGACTTTCAGAAACTGCGGTCATTGAGCGGCTGGAGAATCTGATTGCGACCGGTGTTATCAGCCGCTTTGGTGTGGTCGTTAATCATCGCCGGGTCGGCTACCGGGCTAATGCGATGGTGGTCTGGGATATCCCCGACGATTATGTTGCTGATGCCGGCCGGAGCCTCGCTGAACTGCCTTTCGTCAGTTTAAGCTATCAGCGGCCCAGGCGATTACCAGACTGGCCCTATAATCTTTTTTGTATGATTCATGGCCGTGAACACGCTGCCGTCGAAAGTTTGATTAAGGATGCTGCCAGGTCCGCCGATCTTGAAAACGTACCGCGTGCCGTTTTATTCAGTGGCCGTCAATTCAAACAACGCGGCGCAAAATACAGCTCAGGCGCCGTGATGGAACAGCGTCATGCTTGAGGTCGACCGTAAAATTATCAATGCTTTTCAAGGCGGCTTTCCAATCTGCGAACATCCGTTTGCTGTGGCCGCTGAAAAAATTGGGCTTTCAGAAGATGCCTTGATCGCTCGGCTGAACCAATTGCTTGAAGACAATATGATGAGCCGCTTCGGGCCGATGTACAATTCTGAGAAAATGGGTGGTGCGGTAACCTTGGCGGCGATTGCCGTGCCGGAACCGCTGTTTGATGAAGTTACAAAAATAGTCAACGGTTTTGATGAAGTTGCTCATAATTACCAGCGCGATCACAAACTTAACATGTGGTTCGTTGTAGCTGCTGAAGACCCCTCCGAGATTGCGCGGGTGATTGGTGAGATTGAAATGGCGACCGGTCTGGATGTTTTTGATATGCCGAAGACAGAAGAATTCTTTCTCGAAATGAAAGTGTCAGTGTGAATAATATCAGCCCGAAATCCCAAACCATCGCTTTTGACGATCTGGACCGCGCCATCGTTGCTGCCACCCAATCGGGTTTACCGCTGGTTAAAGAGCCTTATGAGGCGGTGGCGCATATTGTTGGGGTCCCGGCCTCAGAAGTCATGCAGCGCCTGCAGCGCATGCTCAGCGATGGCATCATCCGCCGGGTTGGAGTTGTGCCCAATCATTATGCGCTTGGCTTTAAAGCCAATGGCATGTCGGTCTGGAATGTGCCGGAAGATAGCATCGTCGAGCTCGGTCAAAAGATTGGGGCGCTCGACTTTGTCACCCATTGTTATCGCCGTCCCCGTCATTTACCCGACTGGCCTTACAATCTTTTTGCCATGGTGCACGGCAAAACCCGGGACGAAGTTTTTGAAAAAGTGGAGAAGATTTCTGACCTGCTGGATGACGCAGATCAAGGACATGAGGTGCTGTTCAGTACCAAAATACTCAAGAAAACCGGACTTCGGATTAAAGGAAGCTAAAGGTCTTTTTTGAGATGTTTCGATTAAGCCAGTTTATGCGGGAGATTAATAACCCGACGCCGATCAGGCGGGGCAACCCTCCTGGACCTGTGGTGATCTGGAACTTGATCCGGCGCTGCAATCTCAATTGTAAACATTGCTATTCATTGTCGGCGGATACAGATTTCCCGGGTGAGCTCACAACCGCCGAAGTGTACGAGGTGATGGCTGATCTCAAAGCCTTCCAGGTGCCGGTGCTTATTCTGTCAGGCGGTGAGCCGCTCTTAAGACCCGATATTTTTGAGATTTCAAAACGCGCCAAAGATCAGGGCTTCTATGTTGGTCTCTCGAGTAATGGCGCGCTGATTGATCAGCATAAAGCCGATCAGATTGCCGGGATCGGTTATGACTATGTTGGTATCAGTCTCGATGGCATCGGCGCCGTGCATGATCAATTCCGCCGCGTCGAAGGCGCTTTCGACGCCTCGCTCAAAGGCATTCGCTTGCTAAAAGAACGCGGCGTCAAAGTCGGTATCCGTTTTACCATGACCGAGCATAATGTGGTCTCGCTGCTCGAACTGCTTGAGCTGTTTGAGCGGGAAAACATCGATAAGTTTTACTTGTCACACCTAGTTTATGCCGGGCGCGGTAATCACTACCGGGAAGACGATGCCGTGCATCGCACTACCCGGGACGCCATGGCTAGGATTTTCGAGCGCAGCTGGTCTTTTGTTGAGCCTGGCCCAAATCAAAACCTCGATAAAGAATTTGTCACCGGCAACAACGATGCGGACGGGGTGTATTTCTTGGATTGGGTGAAGCGAAACCATCCGGACAGTCTCGATCATATTGCCGCCAAACTCGATGCCTGGGGCGGTAACTCATCCGGCGTCAATGTCGCCAATATCGATAATCTCGGCAACGTCCACCCTGATACCATGTGGTGGCACCATGATCTCGGCAATGTCAAAGCCCGGCCCTTCTCGGAAATTTGGCCGGACCGCTCGGACCCGATTATGGACGGGCTCAAACAAAATCCGCGCCAGATCACAGGCCGTTGCAGCACCTGTTCTTATTTTAACATTTGCGGCGGCAATACCCGGGTGCGGGCCCTGCAGATGAATGATGATCCCTGGGGTGAAGACCCCGCCTGTTATCTCAGCAATGCCGAGATTGCAGGCGACTGGAAAGGAAATGAACATGTGGTTGCGGCTGAGTAGTCTTTTAGTGTTGGCTTTTGGGTTGGGTGTGACGGCGACACCAGTTAAGGCCGCGCCCGATGCCCAAAAAAATGCTAAGCAGCTTTTCACCACTCATTGCGCCGAATGTCATGGCGCCGACCGGTTGGGCCGCATGGGTCCGGCTTTGCTGCCGCAAAATCTCCGCCGGGTGCGCAAGAACAAAGCCGCCGGTATTATCCTGAAAGGCCGCCCGGCGACCCAAATGCCGGGCTTTGCCGCTAAGCTTAGCAAAGCCGATGCGGATGCTTTGGTGAGTTTGATATACACGCCCCTGCCGAAGCGCCCGGTCTGGGGCCATAAAGAAATCATGGCGACCCACAAGATCGAAGTGAAGTCCAAAGACTTACCCGCCAAGCCGACTTTCAAAGCCGACATGCTCAATTTGTTTGTGGTGGTGGAGACCGGTGATCATCACGTCACTATATTGGATGGTGATAAATTCGAGCCGATCACCCGCTTTAAAAGCCGCTTCGCGCTGCATGGCGGCCCCAAGTTTTCACCGGAAGGCCGCTTTGTTTATTTTGCCTCGCGTGACGGCTGGATCACCAAATATGATATCTACAGCCTGCAGGTCGTGGCCGAAATCCGCGCCGGCATCAATACCCGCAATCTGGCGATCTCCCATGACGGCAAAGTAATCGCCGTCGCCAATTACCTGCCCCATACCCTGGTGCTGCTGGACGCTGAAGATTTATCGATCCTGAAAATCCACAAAGTGACGGACCAATTTAAGAAACAAACATCCCGGGTCAGTGCGGTTTATCAAGCAGCCCCCCGAAATAGTTTTGTCGCCGCCTTGAAAGACCTGCCGGAAATTTGGGAAATCTCCTATCTTAAAAATCCGCCGATTGTACCGACCGGCCTGGTGCATTCTTACGAGCAGGGCCATGAAGAACTATTGACCAAGCGGGTGCGCTTTCCGATCCGCCGTATTCCCTTGAAAGAACCGCTTGATGATTTTTTCTTTAATCAATCCTACGGCAAACTGATGGGCTCGAGCCGGGATGGCGGCAAGGGTGTGGTGGTCCATATGGAAGTTCGGCGCGAAATTGCCGAGATTAATCTGCCGGGCTTCCCGCATTTGGGTTCGGGCATCACCTGGACTCGCAACGGCAAACGGATTATGGCGACGCCGCATTTGCGTGGAGCGTCGGTCAGTGTGATCGATATGTCGGACTGGTCGGTGATCAAACGCATCAAGACCATGGGCCCCGGCTTTTTTATGCGCAGTCATGAAAAATCCAAATATGCCTGGACCGATGTCTTCTTTGGCCCCAATCGTGACGTCATGCATGTCATCGATAAGCAAAGCCTGGAGATCGTTAAAACGCTCAAACCTGTGCCGGGCAAAACCGCCGCTCATGTTGAGTTCACCCGGGATGGCCGTTATGCCCTGGTCAGTATTTGGGACATGAAAGGCGCCATTATTGTCTATGACGCCGAGACCTTGCAGGAGGTCAAACGCCTGCCTTTTGTGCGGCCTTCCGGCAAATATAATGTCTATAATAAAATTCACCGCTCCGAAGGCACCAGCCACTAAGGGATACAGCTAACTACATAAAACGTAGTCGATTACTACAGTTTGCGCAGTATTCTGTTGCGCTAAGAATTTATAGATTGCTCCTCGTTCGGCGGCAGTGCCGTCGGCAGTTCGATTTAAAGGAGCACATATCATGACGAACTCAACACTATTCAAAGTAATCACTAACCATATCATCGCCTCATTACGGCGGGTTAAGCAACGGCGTGAGCTAAAGCAGGCAGCATTCGCTTTGCGATATCTCAGCAACCGCCAGCTAACCGATGTTGGTCTCAACCGTTGCTATATCGCTCTGCCAGGCTAATGCCCTGCCACCGCACGAACCAATAAATTTAACTCAGTCAAAGGAGCACTAATCATGTCTACTAATGTAGCAGTCAATCAAAACACCAAAGGCCCAAACGGCGTTGATGTCGGCCGGGTGATGGAAATCATCGATAACACCACCGAAAATCCGGCTTTCGCCGAAATGCAGTTCCGCGCCACCAACAATTGGCTTGATGGCGGTCTCAACCGCTCCAGCTTTAAAGGTTTTTATGGTGGGTTAGAAGAAAATACCGACCGCACCGAGGCTTTCGTCCTGGATGCGGATGAGCCGGCCTTTATCGGCGGTGAGGATAGCGTGCCAAATCCGGTGGAATTTGTGCTGCACGCCTTGGCCGGCTGCCTGACCACTTCGCTGGTTTATCACGCCGCCGTCCGGGATATCGAGATTGAGGCCATTGAGTCCAAGCTCGAAGGCGATATCGATGTGCGCGGTTTGCTGGGCATGGCTGAGGATGTCCGCAAAGGCTATCACCACGTCCGCGTCAACATGCGGGTCAAAAGCCAAGCCAGCGCCGAGGAGCTTACAGAGCTGGCTCTGTTCTCACCGGTGCACGACATGATCTCGCGCTCAGGTCCGGTGGAGTTCAATCTCGAAACTTACTAAGGTTTTGGTTGTGAGGAAAAGGCGGTCGCTCGGTTCGAGTGGCCGTTTTTTTACTCCGCCGCCGCTTCGGCTGCTTCACCCCGGCGTTTTTTGATCGTCGAACACGTCAACAGCGCGAGCGTTACCGCAAACAGCGCAATCGCGCTCAGGTCCAGCGATCCTGCCACAATAAAATATGTAAATTAATAGATTCGCGCAAATGCAATATCTTTGCTGTTTTCAAACGGCGGCATTCGGGTTGGCATGCATCCATTTTTTCAATTCAACATAGGCATTTACAAAAATTACGATCGCTATCGCAGAAACTATAAATGAAATTATTGCGGCATCTGTTTGAAAATCGAGAACCAACTCTATTATTTTATTTTCTTCGTAGTTAACAGAGAGCCTTTTTAAAGCCCCCAAGCCTATCGGAGCTCCGACTGCCCCGAAGCAAAAGACTAAAAAAATTCTTATAACGCCCATTAACAGGCGATCTGCTCTTGGAAGATAAATAATCCAAAATAAAATTATTGCGATTGAAGTGAGTAAAAACATTGTGACAAGAAACAATAAGAATTTAACAGGAATTATTTCTAATGTAGAGACCAATGAATCTGGAGCTATCCAAGCCATAAAAATAGAAATTATCGCTAATAATAAAGCGAGAAGCGCGGCAGAAAAAAATGAAGGTCTAAGAATGCGCTCTATCATTAGATGAATATGTATACTTTAAATTGTCAATTTTTATTCGAACAACTGAAAAGACCAGAAAACCAAACGCAGCTATCCCAGCAGGAACCGCATATGAAGCTAGGCCCGAAACGATTACGTAATAAGCAATGAAAACGCAAAATAGTGACAGTAAAAACGAAATGGCAGGTATTATATATAAAAACAATTCCTTAATCGCGGATATGAAAATATCTTTCTCAGAGACCGTTAATAAATTTAAATTTTGTTCTGACTTTAGTACATCAAAATTTATAATATCGAGGCGCGCGAGTATTTTTTCAGCATCCAAAATTTGTCTTTCAGAATCAAAAATTAATTCAGAAATATCTGGATACTCTTGGGCGTCGACACCACCAAATGGATGTACATGCATTGCCCTTAATTTCATTCTGTCCCGACCATGATCTTTGACAATTCTCCTGCGTGGCAATGCCACCGTTTGATATTGATCAAGTGCCAAAATGTTACTCAAAGTCATAAGTTTCTTCTCCTGCGACGAATGTTTCAATATCACATTTGTCAGTAATTAGGTCATTTACAACTTTTGATTTTTTCAAAGCTTCAACGCAAGAATCTCTCAAATCTTCAATATCATCAATATCCAATGATATTGTTACATCTTGGGTTCCATCATTGTCAGAATACTGGATTCTTAATGATTGAGCAATTATTGCCCCAACTATCTTGGAATGATCCTCATTAAAAACTGGTCTTGCATCAGTCAATATTCGAGATTCAACTAAAAGGTTTGAGTAGTCGAAAGATAAATCTAACGCTTTATTGGAAAGAGAAATGGTGTCGAGCGAAAATAATTCTAAAAATACTGAGCGACAAATTTCCCAGTCAGCTGGAACGCCTTTTTCCCAATTAAAATTTTGAATACCATAGTCAAGTGATTCAATTAATTCTTCTGGTTGTAGGTGGTTCTTCCGTGCAAAATGAGTTAGAGCAACAAGTTGTTTTGTTAAGTTTCTGGCGTCGTTGAGCTCCAATTCCGTCGAAATCGTTTTCAATATTTTTGCAGGAAAAGCAAATTTTGAATCTAAATTTTTCAATGCAACTAGGCACGCCTGAAGAACATCTTTTCCCAACCGAAATAAAGAATCCAAATCTGCAGCTTGTGACTTGCCTAATGTTATTTTTACATCATTCATGAATTACTCGTTATGGCAACAAAAGGCAAAAATATGATTTTAATTGATGTGAATCTATTCTTACGAACATATTGAATCATATACGAAAAATGATCAACAAAGATTTAATAAAAACATCTTTTTTATAACTTAGAAAAAATAGTAAATCTTTCAAGGAGCTGATTAATCCTTGCTGTAAAATATAGCCTTTTTTTACTCCGCCGCCGCTTCGGCTGCTTCTCCCTGGCGTTTCTTAATCTCGGAATAGCTATAGAGGCCGATGGTGACGACCAGCAGCGCCAAGGCGCTATACCCCAGTGAGAAATGGATGCCGACCAGCTCGGCGCCAAAGCCAACCGTGACGCCACTAAAGGTAATGAGGCCCAAACTCGATGAGCTATAAAGGCCGATCACCCGGCCCCGGATTTCCACCGGCGCCCGAAGCTGCACCAAAGTCTGGTTCATTGATTTGTACGACAGTTCGAGAAAGCCGGCGGCAAACAATAACAATAAAGCCAGATAAAAGTTGGTGGCGAAAGCAAAGCCGGCCATCAGGATGCACCAGAGGATGACTTGGCGAAACGCCGTCCGGGCCTGCGGCAGCATCAGGCTTTTCATTTCCAAGACAATGCCTGCGGTCAAGGCGCCGGCCGCACTGGCGGTCAATAAGGCGCTATAAAGAAAGGTTGCTTCCGTGGCGCCCAAGTCGCGGGCAAAGCCAGGCATCAACGGCTGATAGGCGTTGCCAACCAGCAGCGAAGCCGCCCCGGCCAGCAAAGTTATCGAGACAATGACGCGATTGTCGGCGACCTCCTTGAAGGTCTGTACGATATCGGAGAAACCCTTGATGGCGCGCGGCGGTGGCGCCGAATGATCAATATCGCCGATCTTCTTGCGATAGCCATGGCCGTAAGGCGCTTTGATCAGCCAGACCACATAGGGCACGTAAATTGCGGCATTAATAATGATGCCCCAGGCCGGGCCGACCAACAGCAGCAGCCCGCCGCCGATTGCCGGGCCCATCAAGATGCCGAGCGTGCGGGCGGTTGCTGACAACCTGACGCCGCTTTGCAGCTGGTCGCTGCCAACGATGTCATGGACCATCATATTAGCGGCTGGTCCCCAGAGCACGCCGGCGAAGCCATGCACCACCAGCAGCACCACCGCATGCCACATTTCAAGCGTATCTGAATAAAACAGGAAGCCCCAGGCCAGCGATACCAGGATAAACAAAACCAAACCCCATTGAATGACCCGCCTCGGATCAAATTTATCGGCCAGCGCACCGGCATGGATTGAGAACAACAGGAACGGCACCCAATGGGCGATCACGGCAAAACCCGCCAGCATCGGTGATTCAAATTTCTCAAAAATCACCCAATAGCTGATGACGTGCTCGATATTGTCGGCCATCATGCCCAGCGCCATGCAGACAAAAAAAGCGCGGAAGCCCTTATGATGGAGCGCGGCAAAAGATCTTGGGGCTGGATTTTGCTCTTGAGTGGGAGCGTCTGTTGCAGTCATTTAGCTTGCTTACCCAAAATTATGTTTTGTTGTTATCGTTAAGCTCTAACTTATAACGATTTTAAAGTGGTACCGAAAGACAAGTTTCAATTGGGCGCGGGACTCGCTCCCACATCTCCGCTAAAGTCGCAAAAAATTGCAGTCATAAAAATGGAGTAAAACTATGATTTATGCCCTCGGCGAGATTGAGCCACGCTATGCCAGCGACAACCATTGGATCGCCGCGAGCGCCGATCTGATGGGAAATATCCTGATTGGTGCGGAAGCCAATATCTGGTGGCACGCGGTCTTGCGCGGCGATAACGAACCGATTGTGATTGGTGATCGCTCAAACATTCAGGATGGCAGCGTGCTGCATACTGATCCCGGCTTTCCCCTAACTGTCGGCGCCAATGTCACGGTTGGGCATATGTGTATGCTGCATGGCTGCGAGATCGGTGACGGTTCCTTGATCGGTATCGGCAGTACAGTGCTCAATGGCGCCAAGATCGGCAAAAACTGTCTGATCGGGGCGCATTCGCTGATCACCGAAGGCAAGGAAATTCCGGATAACTCTTTAGTTATGGGCTCCCCCGGCAAGGTCATCCGGGAGATGGATGCGGCACAGATCGCGGGTCTCAAAGAAAATGCCGATGGCTATGTCGAGCGGGCGCAACGCTACGCCAAAGAATTACGCCAGATCAGCTAAGTGGAGGTAAAGATGTCTCTTAAAAAAGCAAGCGCGGCATTGGCACGGTTTACTGTGCTGGATCTCACCCGGGTGCGTTCGGGTCCGACTGCGGTGCGCCAACTCGCCGATTGGGGCGCCAATGTCATCAAAGTTGAAATGCCGGAAAAAGCGGATCAGGCTCAATTGGGGGGCCCGCGCGAGGGCTCAGACTTTCAAAATCTGCACCGCAACAAACGCAGCCTCACTCTTAATTTAAAATCGCCCGAGGGTGTTGAGATATTTAAAAAGCTGGTCGCCACAGCAGATGTGGTGGTCGAGAATTTCAGGCCCGATGTTAAGGCGCGGCTTGGTATCGATTATGACAGCCTCCAGAGCATCAATCCGGGATTGGTCTATGCCAGCATCTCGGGCTTCGGTCAGGATGGCCCCTATAAAGACCGGCCCGGCTTTGATCAAATCGCCCAAGGCATGGGCGGGCTGATGTCGATCACCGGTTTACCGGGCCAAGGTCCGGTGCGGGTCGGTATTCCCATTGCTGATCTGACGGCAGGGCTGTTCTGTGCTCAAGGCATTATGATTGCTTTGCTGGAACGTGAAGTCTCGGGCGAGGGCCAGTGGATTCAAACTTCGCTGTTGCAGGCGCAAGCCTTCATGCTGGATTTTCAGGCTACCCGCTGGCTGGTAGATCAGGATGTGCCGGCTCAGGCTGGCAATAATCACCCGACAATTATTCCGATGGGCGTGTTCGAGACGGCTGACGGTCATATGAATATAGCCGCTGGTGGGGAGGCAATCTGGCAGCGCTTCTGTCAGGCGATTGAGCTAACTGATTTGCTCAATCATCCGGATTATGCCGGCGCCGCCGAGCGCTCAAAAAATCGTGATGCCCTGAACGAGCTCATCGCAGCCAAGACCAAACTGCAAACCACCGCTCATTGGGTGCAATTTCTCAATGACAGCGGCGTGCCCTGCGGTGAGATTAACAGCATCGATCAGGTGTTCGAGAATCCGCAAGTAAAGCACCTCGGTATGGCGCAAGCGGTCAACTCAACCGAGCGCGGCGAGATTGAACTGGTCGGCCAGCCGATTGATATGAGCCGGACGCCGAGCAAGCTGGTTGAGCCGCCGCCAACCTGTGGTCAGCATAGCGCTGAAGTGCTTGGTGAGATCGGCTACAGTGCCGAAGAAATTGCCCAGCTCAGGGAAGCTGAGATAATTTAGCCTGACCGTCCGGCATGAACCGTGCAGGCGGCATTGTTTGAAAACTCTACAGCAGCCCGGCATTTTTTAAGGGTCGGCATTTTGACGATATGCGCTGCCCTCGAGCCTGCCATCAATACCATATAAACACCCGGCTCTTTCATCGCCGCCAAGCGCGGCGGCGGGGCTGGCTGGCGTACCGGCCTGATGTCGATACTGCCCCTGCCGGGCCGCAGCCGGGCAGCGTTTTGGCGGGCGGATTTCCGAACCAGTTTAAACTGGAAGTAAGCGACATTGCCGGCGTTGTCTTCCGCTTCGATCAAGGTTTGATGCTCGCCGAACGGCACATGTAATTTCTTGGTAAATACTCGGGAGCGCATTGGAATGAGTGTGCCATTAATTTTAAGCGACGCGATGCCATTGGCATCTTCGGCCATACCGCGGATCGTTATCGGCGATGAGAAAGCATGCAGGCGGCCATTATTGACATGGAAAACTTTCAGCAGCGGGGCGGCGCGGTCGGCCAGCAAATGGTCTTCGGTGATGCGGGTCAGGCGCACCGGTACCCGGTAATCTTTTGGCGCAGTCTCAAACTTATCGTCTTCATCGACAGCAAGCTCCTCATCTTTGGGTAAATTTTTCGGATTAAAAATTGCCGCTAAAATCCCGCCGATCAAGGGGATATTTTTGAAATTGTTTTGCTCTTTCCTAGCCTCTTCACTGGCCGGATCATCTACCGGTGTCACCTCAGCTTTCTCTTTCTCGGTCGAAAATATCGTCGCGAGGTTCCAAAAACTGCGGTTGCGTTCTGTGCTGTCTTCCGGCCCGACCGCGCAACCGGACAGCAATAACCCGCCCAGCAAAATAGCCCCTAATTTAGGTCTAAATGAGAGAGATGGGTGGCGCATTCGCCAATTTTCCCCTGACGTTATGCCTGACGTTAAAACCGCTCACCAAAACACTCAGGGTGCGTCTTTATCTCTCTCCCATACCGACTATATCCGAGAAAACCCACCATATCTAGTAGATGATGTGTCTGACTGTCCTAAATATAGGCAAAAGCTGTGGATAAGTGCTGGTTGGCGAATGGTGGCGAATGTTTTACCATAGGCTGAAGAAGTAAATTACCAAAGAGGGGGTCTGTTATGCCGACTTATATGACCGAAGCAAAACTTTCTGAGGAATCGCTGGCGGTATTGTCGAGTAAACCGTCTGATCGTAAAAAAGAAGTGAGAAAAGTCATAGATGCCTTTGGCGGAAAGTTGATCAATCTGTATTGGATGTTTGGCGAGCATGACATCGTTACCCTTTACGAAGCGCCGGATGATTCGGTCGCCATGGCCATATTATTGACCTTGTCGGCAGGCGGAAACGTCGCTTCGCATCGCACAACCATCTTGGTGCCCAATGATCAGGCCATGAAAGCGATGAGGCTCGCCAGCTCAAAACGCACTGGTTATAAATCCTTGCGGAAAGAATGGGCGGGCTGGCGCGATGAGGGCGGCGAGAGCTAAAGCCTCCCGGCCTGATTATCCCGGAATAATATTATCTTTTAAGCATTAGTGTCAGTAGAGCTGCTCACCGCTGTGTGTTTCGACATGCGGCGGGCTGAAGCGCTATTATTTGTACTTAGGGAGATTATGATATGAAGGCACCATCCAGAACGAAATTTATCACTGTGTTTATCGCTGGGGCGCTGTTGGCCGGTTATTCAAATGGTGCCGGGGCCGCAGAACGGCAAAAGAGTCCGGTTGTGGTTGAACTGTTTACCTCTCAAGGCTGTTATTCCTGCCCGCCGGCTGAAGCCTATCTCCGTGAGCTATCAAAAAACCCTGAAATCGTGGCGCTTGAGTTCCATGTCGATTATTGGGACCAGCTGGTCCATGGCGCGGCGGGAAAGTGGAAGGATGTCTTTTCGCAACCGGAATTTACCACCCGGCAGAAAATTTATGCCGGCAATTTAGAAGGTGGCCAGGTCTACACCCCACAAATGGTTGTTGATGGTGAAAACTTTGCTGTCGGTTCGCGCCGCAGCGATGTCCGCCATCTCATTTCGCGGGCGAAAAAGATTAAAGGTCACAATCCCACCCTGGCAATTTCCCGAAAATCAAAAAATGATTTCGTTGCCACTATCAAAGGAAACAGCGACCGGGCTTTTTCGGTCTGGCTGGTGCATTTCTTAAAGAATGTGGCAACGCGGGTTCGGGCCGGTGAAAACAAGGGTAAGCGGCTGATCAGCCATAATATTGTTACCAAAGTTAAACGATTGGCGGCCTGGAGTGGCCAGCCGGCAAAGGTCGATTTTTCGGTAATTGGGCAGGAAGTGAATGAAAGCTGCGCTGTCTTGATCCAGGAAGATGCACAAGGCCCGATCTATGCAGCGGCTTTGTGCCCGGATCAGAATAAATCCGGCTGAATAGGGTAAAAATAGCCAAAACTGCGGGTTTTTACTTTTGAACCGAAACCGTAACGGTTATTTCACCGGCTTTTTCGAAAATTAGGGTCAAATCGAAAGAATCGCCCAGTTTCAAAGGCTTTTTCAGCCCCATAAGCATGATATGATGGCCGCCCGGTTTAGCTATAAAAGGCTGATTTCCAGACAAAACGATATGAGACAGCCCCCGCATGCGCATCACGCCGTGAAGCTTCCCTGATCCCATTTTAGACCTATGGAGCGTGGATCGTTGCGCTACTGACGCTGAAACGCCAGTGAGTTTATCAGCGGGGCCGTTATTCACGATGGTAAAATAAACAGCACCATTTTTCGCCATCGGCGGCGTCGATCTCGACCAGATATTTGAGACCGCGATACTAGCTGATTGTTGGGCCGAAACGAATTCGCCAGCACCCAAAAAAGTCAGCATTAAAAAACTCAAAAATCCGAGTTTTAGCAGTTTCTGCATGGTCGATTTTAGCTCTATTTTAAGAAAGATGATTTGAATGAGGAATGAATTTAAGCCAAGCATAAGCTGCCAGCAAACGAATTAAATGGCGAGGTAAAGTGAAAATAGAAAATCAATTTAAAGTAGCATTTGCCCTGTACTTTTGAAGAAAAAATTGCGATATCGAACGGAAGTTAGGTCAAAATTGCCAAAAAGTTAAGATTGTAACAACCACCCACGTAGTTTTGAGTTAAAATCAACTTAAATAGTTTATTATCAGTAGGTTACATATTTTATCCTTAGTTAATACATTATATACATATGCTAAGTTTATAATACTACATTACTTGAAACTGCGTAAGTAGTTAATATCGGCCAAAAACACCCGGTATTGAAATGAATTTGTAACAATTTGTAAAGATTTCGAATGAAGGCCGATCGTCAGGTGGCGTTAATAACGAATTCGGAACGGTAATTTTGGGATTGATTCAAGCCGCTACTCAAAGCCGCTTTAATCCAGGAATTTGTAATTAATAATTTAAAATCAATGTGTTATAAGTTGATCAGCCGCGTTTGGATTAAGTATTCTGGAAATTAAATTACTGGTATTCCGGTGCTTAATGGACAAAACAACATTGGTAGTTGACAGATTTTCCGCACCCACTATATATAGGGGCCTAAACCCTGTGTATTTAAGGACTTAACCCCCTACACCTAGACAAGTAGCTTAAGTTAGGGAAAATCGATAAATGTTGAAGTGGCACGGTTCTAAAAACCGTTGTGGAAGTAAAAAGAAAAAAGAATGACAACCAAAACACGTAAACAATCCTATACAATTCCGTGTTCATCAGTGTTCAGAGATATGGTTTCAAAGCTCGCTGAACGGCGCTCTGTCAATGTTGCCGATCTGGCCCGTTCAGTGTTACTGGTGGTGCCGGAAGATGTCATCAGAGATTTCCCGGATCCGGGTGGTCCACCGCCTGGCGACCGCGAAGAAACGGTCTTAAAATCAGGTCCATCAGCGGGCCGGCCGTGGCGGCGCAAACCTCGGCTGCAAGCCCGCCTGTCGCCCGGATATGACGTTTCGGTTGTGAGACGAGCGCTGAATTTGGCACTTATTTTGGATGACGGGCAGCATTCGGTTAAAATTCATAACCCGCAAGAAGACGCCGAACAGCAAAAACAGGCCAATGCCCAGAAAGCAGCTGAAAAAACCGAAGCTAGCAACGCCACGGCGAACAAAATGGATAATCGGGCCAATCTAGAAATGCGCCAGGAAATGGAGCGCTTGCAGGCAATCGTTTCGGTCTTGTTATTTGCACCTTTGTCGGGCGGTGTGCTGGGCCGGGCCGATGCGCTTCACGTGTTAGGCTTCGCCCCTTCCGAAATGCCGGATAAAAGTACCGTTCGAGCCCGATTTCGCATGCTGGCAACCATTCATCACCCGGACAGCAATTACGGTAATCATCAGCGCATGAGCCAGCTCAACGCGGCGATGGACTTATTGAACGCTTGAGCCGTTATTTGATCGTTGCGGTTAGGCACAAAAAAACCCGGTAGCCTCAGCCACCGGGTTCTGATGAATTTCTATCCTCAAATTATTTGCGGTCACCCAACAAGTGGAGCAACATGATAAAGAGGTTTAAGAAGTCGAGATAGAGGCTCAGCGCGCCCATCACGGCTTTCTTGGATGCGGTTTCAGAATGCTCACCTTCGACATACATCCGCTTGATGTTTTGCGTGTCATGCGCGGTCAGGCCGACAAATACCAAGACGCCGACGACAGAGATAACAAATGCCATCGCTGAAGATTGCATAAACATATTAACTACCGAGGCGATGATGATACCGATCAGCCCCATAAACAGGAAAGAGCCAAATTTCGATAGATCACGCTTAGTGGTGTAGCCATATAGGCTCATCGAAGCAAAAGTGCCCGCTGTAATAAAGAAAACTCGAGTGATACTTGCTCCGGTATAAACCAGGAATATATGCGTCAGCGACAGACCCATAATGGCCGCAAAGGCCCAAAACATTGCCTGCGCGGTTGAGGCTTTCATTCGCTGAATACCGAAATTAAGCGCTAAAACGAATGCCAGCGGCGAAAACATGATGATATAAGCAAACATTGTGGGCTGCAGGGCCCCGCTGGGACCAGCGGCATACATCAAATTCAGCAGTGCCGGAACTTTAACGCCGCCATAGGCGAAAATACCGGTCAGTACGAGGCCGGAGGCCATATAGTTGTAAACCCGGAGCATATATTGACGAAGACCAACATCCAATTCCGATGCTTCAGCTTGCGAAAGATGCGATGCGCGAACCGAATATTCGTCCTTTTGTCCAAAAGCCATAATTTTCCCTTTTATTCGTTAAAGCTGTTCATACCCCTCTAATATGTCAGGAAGGGGCCCGAGATCAAGAGAAACCGTATTAAATTTCGGTAAGGTCACGGTAAATTTAAATAGGTTAATCCCCTAATTTTAAGAGATATTATTTATTCATTGCGCAACAGGGGTGCGGCTTTTTGGCCGAGGGCCCGCCAGGTTCCGGCAAAGCCGATAATCAGTGTCACAATGAGGCAGATGGCGATGGTGGTCCAAACTGCTGCTGGGATAAAGACCCAGGCCATATCCATCAGAAATACGACGATCGCCCAGGCGGTGAGCGTGCCGATAACAGTGGAGATAATCGAGGTCGCGAGGCCTAACAGACCATATTCCAGCAAAAAGGCTCTCAAGATCGTTAGCCGGGTCGCGCCCAGGACTTTAAACACCACCGCGTCATAAATCCGCCGCCGCCGGCCTGCCGCCACCGCTCCCGCCAATACCAGTGTACCGCCCAAAATCGTCACCGCGGCAGTTGATCTGACCGCTGCGCCGATACCATCCAACATCGTGGCTGCCGCTTGCAAGGCTTCGCGAACACGGATGATCGAGATGTTGTTGAAGCGGTCGTTGACTTCTTTTTCAATCCGGTCTTCCAATTCTTTGGGGGCTTGAATGGCGGCGATATGACTATGCGGTGCCTTTTCCAAAGTGCCGGGCGCAAATATAATGGCAAAATCAAATCGAATTGAGCGCCAGTCGATTTTTCTTAAACTTGCGATCTTGGCTTCGATCTCCCGGCCCAAAATATTGAGGGTGAGATGATCGCCGAGCCCGATACCAAAGCCGCGAGCGAGATTGGCATCGAGGGATATCAGCGGCGGGCCTTGGTATTTTTCCGGCCACCATTGGCCAGCGACAATCTCAGTACCTTCGGCGGGTGTCGCAGCATAGGTTAAAGCGCGATCACCGCGCACTGCCCATTGCACACCGGGTGAAATATCGACCTGCTCGACCGGTACCCCGGCGATTTTGACAATGCGGCCTCTAAGCGAGGCAACCCGTTTATAGTCACCCGTGCCCGGCACGCCGGTAACGGTCTGATCAAAGCTCGCCGTCTGGTTTGGCTGAATATCAATAAAGAAAAACGCCGGCGCCATTACCGGCAGGCGCTCTTTGACCTGGCGGCTCATATTACCTTCGATCAAGGCGATGGCGATCAGCACGGCGAGGCCTAATCCCAGCGACAAGACAATGCTGGAGGTCACGGCCCCTGGGCGATGAAGGTTGGCGAGTGCCAGGCGCAACTCAGTGTTTTTGACGCCGGTGATTTTTCGGGCCCAGTGGGTGAGCAAGACAGCTGCCCCCTTTAAAAGCACCAACGCCAATCCGGTACCGCCGACAAACCAGATGGCGAACCAGCGGTCATTGGCGGTAGCGATGGTCAAGGCCGCCAGCACAAACCCACCGAAAATTACGGCAAATTGAAATTTACGTTTTGGCCGAATTTGGGCCGGCTGAACTTTATCTCTGAACAAATTACCGGCTGGGATTTCCCGCGCCCGAGCCAAGGGCCAAAGCGCAAAAGTGAGCGCGATTAAGGCACCAAAGACAGTGGCGATAATCAGTGGCAGGGGATAAAGACCCGGCTCCGGATTAACCGGCAGCACGCCTTCCAAGGCCACAATGGCAACCGCTGGAATAATCGCGCCAAACAACAGCCCGATGAGAATGCCAAGCCCAGCCAGGGCGGCAATTTGCAGGAAATAAATCCGAAATACCAAGCTGCTGGCGGCGCCTAAGCATTTATAGGTCGCGATCACTTTTACCTTGCTGTCGAGATAGCTGGCGACCGCATTGCTGACACCGACCCCACCGACCAGCAAAGTTGTCAGTCCGACAAAAGACAAAAATAAGGTCATGCGGTCGATAAAACGTTGCAGGCCGGGGGCGGCTTGATCGGTGTTGCGGATGCGCCAGCCCGCTTTTGGAAATTTAACCTTGAGGTTTTCGATCCAGGTGGTGGCG
>JABIIH010000051.1 GCA_018649245.1 Rhodospirillaceae bacterium
GCAGCGGGTCTTCGCCATTGCCGAGCCACAGCCAGCCGGCCACGATAACCACGATGACCGCGAGCACGGTCAGGAACCACTGAACCTGGCTATCACGCATCAAATTGCCGGGCTTGCCTTGAAAGGCCATCAGATAGAGTAGGAACGGCAGACTGCCAAGGATCATACCGACAGTAATAATCGCATCTACGATCCAACTATCGAAATGACCAACAGAGCCGTCATAGGTCGAGAACCCGCCAGTGGCGATGGTCGTCATGGCATGAGCGACCGCATCGAAACCGCTCATACCAGCAATCCATAACAGCACCGCCCAAATAAACGTGAGAGCGACATAAATTACGCCAATCGCCGCTGCGACTTGCGCCGCCCGGGGCAAGGCCTTTTCCGATTGATCAGATGATTCCATGCGGAATAGCTGCATGCCGCCAACCCGCAGCAGCGGCATCACGGCCAAAGCCATAACAATAATACCGATGCCACCCAGCCATTGCAGCAGCGAGCGCCAGAGTAACAGACCGGGCGGTGCTGTATCCAAATTGACGATGACCGTCGAGCCGGTTGTGGTAATGCCGGACATCGCTTCAAAGAAAGCATCGGTAATACTGAGATCAAGTTGCGAGAAGGCGAACGGAAGTGCTGCGAAGGCAGTGAGTGCAATCCAGCTCATCGTCGTTAAAATAAAAGCCTGGCGCACCGAAAGATTAGCGCCGCCGGCGCGGCTGGTTAAAGCCAGTGAAACCCCGATGAACAGTGTGACCCCGGCGGCGACCGCGAAAACCTGCCAATCCGGGTTGCCGGCAATAATATCGGCAACCGCCGGCACGATCATCATGACAGCCAGCGTTGTCAGCAAAATCCCAAGGATCAGAAATATGGGACGAAAGTCTATCACGTCAAATTGGTCCTAAGTTTACACCGGCTTTTATGACGATGCTCCAATCAAATGGAAATGGCCAATTGTTTTTGGGCGTCTTATATTTCCTAATACTGAGTTTAAAGACCCAAATTGATATTAGCTATAATGGCCGTTTTTGGGATTGCCAATAATGGCCATAAACTCTCGCCGGGTTGAGGGATCATCCCGAAAAGCGCCTAACATCGTGCTGGTCACCATATTGACGCCGGGCTTGTCGATACCGCGGGTGGTCATGCATTCATGGGCCGCTTCGATCACCACGGCAACGCCAAGCGGATCCAAAACATCGTTCAAGGTGTTGGCGATCTGCGCCGTCATTTTTTCCTGGATTTGCAACCGGCGGCCATAGGTCTCGACCAGCCGGGCCAGTTTACTTATGCCGACAACGCGGGACTTCGGCAAATAGGCGATATGAACTTTACCCAAAATTGGCGCAATGTGATGTTCGCAATGGGAAGCAAATGGAATGTCTTTAAGCACAACGACTTCGTCATACCCTTCGGTTTCGTCGAAGCTGCGGCCAAGAATTTTTACGGGATCATCGTCATAGCCGCTAAAATACTCTTCGTAGGCCCGCACCACACGGGCCGGGGTATCAATTAAGCCGTTACGGCTAGGATCATCGCCGGCCCATTGCAGCAATACGCGGACTGCTGCCTCGGCTTCTTCCCGGCTCGGTTTGTTAGTGTCGGTCACTTGCTATTCCTCTCATTGACTAAATGACCCGCCACCGGCGAGTCACTATTACCCCCAATTTGCACCAATTTAGCGGGCGCGTCATTCTTAGGTAATTCCAAAACGGGCATAACATAGCGATTTTTTCCGCTCGCACCAGCCCGAAGCGGTAAGTCATTGTAATTATTGGAAAATTTTCAGTTTACGAGGGTCAAATCATGCGGTGAATCGAGCGAAAACGCGGGCACTGAAACGCTGAAATTCTTACCGGATTGGTCAATCATCTGATAGCTGCCAACCATAAAGCCGGATGGCGTCGCCAACGGTGTACCGCTGGTATATTCAAAAGCTTCGCCCGGTTCCAACACCGGTTGTTCACCGACAACTCCTTCACCGCGCACTTCATGAACCCGGCCTTGAGAATCGGTGATGTGCCAATGGCGGCGCATCAGCTGGACCCGGTCGTCACCTTGGTTTTCAATACGAATGTGATACGCCCACACATAATGAAAATCTTCAGGTTCCGACTGATCTTCCATAAATGTAGGATCAACAGAAATCTTAATCGATTTAGTCACTTCCGAGTACATGTTTGATCCATCGGCTAAACGTCATAAACAGCTCACATTCTATTTAGCACGATTCGCAGGGTCAGAACACTTTTTTTGAATTTCGCCTCATTAGCACTAAAGCGCAGGCGCTGGTCCGACCGTAATTTCCACTCTTCGGTTGGCGGGTTCTTTGAAACCATCCGCCGTCGCCACTTTCGGGCGCGATTCGCCGAAAGCCTGGGCGGCAATCATTTGGACCGGAATGCCACGCTCGATCAAAGCACGACGCACGGCTTCAGAGCGCTGCCGGGAAAGATTTAGATTGTAAGGTTTTTTACCAGCCCGATCAGCGTGCCCTGCTAACAGGATAGCCACCGGCGCACCAGCCCGATAGGCCTCAATCACGTGATCAATCTGATCTTTCCCAACCTTACCGATCACCGCTTCATCAAACGAAAAATGCAGCGTGTAGGTTCGCGTTTCAAAGGCAGAGCGCGGCGAGATCAAGGTTTGGCGGGCAGGAATAAAATGCGCCTTATTGGCCACGGGCAAATAACGGCTGCTGGCCAAGGCAGCCATTTCTTCTAATCGTTCGACCGCGCCATAAAAGCCGCTCCGGCATTTGGCGATATCGTCAAGCTGCCAGTTTTCTTCCCGCTGCTCAATCCAGCAGTCAAAATTCAATTGCGCCGCGGCGGCGACTTTAGGCAACTGATTTTTTGCATGACGATCCAGGATATGTACAAGACGCTCACGGGCACCTTTAAAGGTCTCTTGTTGATCCTTGGTCAGCCACCAATCCGCGACTTTCTCGGGCGCCACGGCTTGGTTGGCAAAAGCCTGCTGTGCTTTCTCACCGAAATGCGCACCATCGATTAAATCCACCATGTCATCATGTTCGGATATGGCGAATTTTTTGTAAGCGCGGCCAAGCTCAGCTGAAAAACTGCTGCCTTCACCGTTTTGTTGCCGCAGTGCGTCGTAATCGAAGGTCGCGCCACAAGCGGAAACCATCAGGGCTAAACCAATTAAAGTGAATTTTTGTGCAATCTGGAACATAGTTACCTCCCCGGTAAACTTTCAAGGGAGGCAAAATTGCAATCAATCTAGGCACCCGGAAGGCACAATAAGGCGGCAAAGTGACAATCTCAGGGTATTATTTTGCCCTGAATATAATCGGTTTGGTTAGCTCAAGCGCCTGACCAGCTACTTCTCTTTCGGCATCGGGCAGAACATCAAGGCTCGGCCAATGACCATTTTCCAAGCAATCCGCATAGCCCGCAGGTAAATCTTGCTGGCGTATTTTTTGCGCTGACACCATCGGGTCATAGCTGAGCGCGTGATGTTGAATTTCCAGCCCGTCGTCACCGGGCGTCAAGATGCTGTACCACACCCGGGGCGTGCCATCATTTGCCGGCATACCGATCACGCCCGGATTATGCCAGAGCTTGTTATCGATGATCCTGGTAAAGGGCAGTCCGCAATGGCCGCCGATCACACCATCACAGGCCGCAAGATTAATTTCGCTTTGCAATACAGCAGCGGGCGTCGAGGCAAAAACAAAGCGCGCTATTTCGGAAACGCAGCCATGGACAACCATCAATTCCAATCCGGCAATATTAAGCTTAATCGAGCGCGGTAAAGTGCGCATCCAAGCCTTGGCATCTTCATCCAATTGAGCGGACGCATAAGCATACCATTGCTGAGATAACAAATCGCAGGCGGTACCTTCATCAAAACCGCAGCCACAATCCAAGGCTCCGGCGCCAAGCTGTTCTTCACAATTACCCATCACCACTGCGATGTCATTATGGCGCAGCAGAGCCACCGTCTCCTGGGCGTCGGCACAATAAGCAACAACATCACCAGTGCAAATTAAATGATCGTTAGGGATACCGAGCCGGCGCGCTTCGTTTAAGAGCCCCTGGGTCGCCTCAAGATTGCCGTAAGTACCGCCAAAAAGCAGGATCGGGCCATCTGCTTGTTTAGTCAACGGCACTGCAGGAGCCGCCGCCCAATACACAGAAGCGGGCGCAATGGGGATGATTGAGCTTCACCGATTTAGCCGCCTCAGTGAGGCCGGTGCCGAGTTCAAATTGGGTGTCATAGGGTAACAAAGTGCAGGGGGTTACGACCGGTCTGTCGGCACCTTTCCGCTTCACAATCATGCGTGAAGTCGCACACATCATGGCATCAGGCCGGACGCCCAATATATCCCAGCAGGCGACAGTGATTTCCGGTATATCCAGGCCCTCATTCATTTCCGGAAACAGCACCAGGGCCAGCGGATCATCGAAATCAATTTCAAATTCTAATTCTTCGAACAACTTGCCATATGCCGCGCGAGCATCGGCCTCACTTTCGCCCCAGCGTGCCCGTCCAGCAGCCGCGACGTTTAGGCCATTTTGCGCCGCCCAAGTGAGCCCGTCGACCATCGGCTGCCAGCTATTTTTACCGCGCAATTCTTCGTGTCCCGACTGCGTATAATGATCGATGGATATCCTGAGACTCAGCTTATCGCCATACCGTTTTTTCAGTTTTAAAAGTTCAGGCTTTTTGAGCTGCATCGGCTTCATCGCATTGGTCAGCACCAGGACTTCGAAACCGCGCTCAAGGGAAATCTCGATCATCGCCATAATATCAGGATTCATAAAGGGCTCGCCGCCGGTAAAGGCAATCTCTTCGACTTGTAGCCCGGTGGTTTCAATTTCATCAAGATAGAAAACGGCTTCGGCAAGGCTGAGATAAGCTAGCAGGTCATTGCTCGGTGAAGACTCAATATAACAATCCAGACAAGTCAGATTACAAAGCGTGCCCGTATTGAACCAAACTGTGCGGAGATGGGTAAGGCCGACAATTGCACGCTCGGAACCATCAGCTGTAAAGTCCGGGTTTTGAAACTTGCGGGGATCAAGTAATGGAGCGGTCGATAAATCGTCAGGCATGGGGGCCATCTTTCTGCTTTATGAATGGGCATAATTTAGTTACGGCGCACCGGAAAGCAATTCAAAAAACCGTGTGTCACCGCGCCGCCAAAGGTTTTATAGCATGCCGTCCCGTGCTAAGTATAATTGAACCAGAAAAAAATAAATCGGGGAGAATAATATCATGCCAGTGCGTAATCTTCAGCATTATGCTTTGACCGTGCCAGACCTGGAAATCGGCAGTAAATTTTTTACTGATTTTGGCCTGGAAACGTCGCTGCGGGACGGCAATGTCATCGCCCAATGCTTTGGCCGCGATCAGGATCAAGTCATCCTTACTCAAGGTGAGCGCAAACGCCTGCATCATGTCAGTTTCGGCACTACGGCAGATGATTTACCGGAACTACAGAAAAATATTGAGACTGCCGGCATAAAATTGGTTGATGCGCCGAAAGCAACTCCTGGCGACGGCCTTTGGTTCGAGGACTTTGACGGCATGCTGACCAATATATGTATCGCCGAGGATGCCCCTTGGCAGGAAGGTCTGGCGCCAACTTTTAACACACCTACCAGCCGGCCCCGGCTCGGCCAACGCACCGAGCTTATCACCGACCCGCCGGTGCAGCCGCGCCGCTTGGGGCATATGGTGTTGTTTACCAAAGACGCCTTACGTAAACAGCAATTCTATATCGACACGCTGGGCCTGGCGCTCGCCGACCGGGTCGCGGATTTCCTGCATTTTCTTTACAGCCCGGCCGGTAGTGATCACCACATTGTCGCCATTGCGCAATCCGGCGATTACGGCATCCAGCATGTTGGCTTTGAAGTCGGCAGTACTGATGAGGTCGGCATGGGTGGCCGCCAAATGACGGATAAAGGCTACATTCATTGCTGGGGTCCCGGACGTCACGGACCGGGCTCAAACGTATTTTTCTATATGCGGGATCCCTGGAACAGCATTGTCGAATATTTCGCTGACATGGACTACATCGAAGCGGGCACGGATTGGACGCCGGTCGACTGGGCGACCAAAGAAGAAACCGTCATCTGGGGTGACAACGAGCCCAAGGATTTTCCGACCAATTTTGAAATTCTCGATGGACCCGGCATGCATTAGAGTGGGCGGCTAAAACAGGACTTGTTTCGCTGACCTAACAAGATTATTTAAGCTGCTTGAAATTAGAAACCCGGGAGCGGTCTATTGGACGAGCACGACATCACCCGCCACGACTATGGCGGCAAAGTTGAAACGGATTGCGCTAAATTTGTCGATGGGCTGATCGAGCTGTTTGACGATCTCGCGGACTTTGCGCTGAGCCGGCTTTATAAAAAGCTCTATAGCGTCAATCCTGATTTTGATGTCGAGACACTGCCACAAGCGGATATCGATCATTTCAAACTAACCTGGTATGTCGCCCTGGCGGAACTGATGTTTTTCAGCATGAAAGATCAGGCCAAGCTCGAAGAGATCAAAGATACTTTTTATGATGAAATGGAACTGACGGCAGCGGAACGAAAGGCCACGCCGTTTCTGCTTGAAGCCCGCTCAGCTATTCCCAATATCATTGCCCGCAATAGTGATTTTGTTGAACGCGGGATCGTTAACGCGCCGATGAGCAACCGGGACGAAGATACACCCCGCAACCGGGGTCTCGGGCCAGAACTAGCCAGTGTTATCCTGGAAACATCGTTTGCCACCAATCCAATGGTTGGGCCGGCCTATGATGATATCCTGGAAACTTTTGAGCTGGAATTCAATAACGCCTATGGGCATTGCTCGATTGCATGTTCAACCTTCACCATCGTCTGAATTTTATGCCGGCGGCTCGATTTTTCGCACCACGACAACTTTAAATTCACCGATATCAACCAGATCACTTAACCGGCCAATCGACGCCGCACTTACGGACATGCCCGTTGCCAGCAGCAAGGTGCCGGTCGTAGAAATCACATCCATCGCAATGATGTCGCCAACAATGAGTTCATCGACTGTTTTTTCGACCATAGTTAACGAATCAAATTCCTGTCCGCCTTCGGCCTCTTGTTCTGTTAACAGTTCAACAGCATCATAAAAATCAGCATTTTTGATCATTTGCGGTACATCAAAACAGCGCTGCAATTTCGCCGCAAAAGCGTCTTTGCCAATCGGTTTTTTAACAAAAGCATCAACATCCAGCGCCATCGCGGTAGCAAATACATTGGCGTCGGAATCACCGGTCAGCATAATAACCGGCAGGTCGCGCCGGACATCCGGATCAGCCCCACTGCGGACAATCTTCAAAAACTCCAATCCGTTCATGGGTTCCATCTGGTAGTCACAGATTACAATATCGGCTTTAAATTTCCGCAGCAATTTAAGGGCTTCCTGGCCGTCGACCGCCTCAACGATATCCGCAACCGAGAGGCCATTGAGCATGCGGCGCACCAAGCGGCGTACAAAAGTCTCATCATCAACGACAAGCACCCGCACCTGCCACATAGTTTTAGCTTGAGGAGCATCAGCCACTTTTAACTGTCCTTCGATTAAACCAATCAAAGGACATTAGTAAATGGCTACGGAATGTTAAACAAAAAAAGTATTGCGAATAGAAATATAAGCCATGGCGATACCGATCACCAAGAACAGATAAGCGACCCCTTTTTCCACGGCACGCTGGGAAAATTTTCCTTGCAGGCGCGGGCCAATTTGGCCACCGATGATAACTGCGGGCACCGTGTAGACCACAACGTTCCAAGGCACTGCATTAAAACCGCCTTCCGCCACCAGTGCAGATATTTGCGTAAACGATGCAGCAGCCACGACAACGATAACCGTAAACACGGAAGTTGCAGCGGCAACCGGTATCGGCACTTTGTTGGCTTTGACCAATTGCGGCATAACCACTTCACCAATACCAACGCCCAGCAAGCCGGTCAAAAACCCACCGATCCCAGTAGCGATAACGCCTTTGCCCTGGCGCGGCGCTTTGAAAGTATAGGTCGTGCCATCTGCCCCGGTGATTGAGCGCATTTCCCGGCCATCATCACCAACCGCCGCCGCACCAACTGAGTCCGCAATTGGTTCGCCCCCAGTATCACCTGTTGTGTCACCAGCCTGTTTGGGATCGTGAACTTTGATGATGAAGTAAGACAGCACCAGCATGAGGACAGCATAACTGCCGCGCAGCACTTCTTCATACTCATTCAGCACGTTTAAAAGAATAGCCCCGACAATGCCGATCGGCACGCCGACCAGGATAAACGGCACCGCACCTTTAAAATCGATCAGTTTTTTACGGTAATAGCCGACAAAGCCGGAGGAAAAGCCAAATACTTCGGTCAGCAGCGCCACACCAATAGCGGCGGCGATGCTTTCAAACGGATATTCCGGGCCCAGCATGGGGAAAATAATCATAAAAATCGGCGCGAACATGGCGGCTCCACCGATACCGCTCAGCATTGCCGTCGTCGCGATGCACATGGCGACAGGAAACATAAACCAGTAAAGCGTCCAATCAAACTGCGCCAAATCCATGCTAGATTTTTCCTGAAGCTGTTGGGGACTTAGTTAAAAGATTTATTCCAATTTGTGGCGGCAACCTAGCCTGACCGAACGCTTGCTGCAATCCTGATGAGGTAAATTATTGGTGAGTAATGGGTTTAAAACGTCACCACCGAGCGGATAGATTCACCCTCATGCATCAAATGGAAGCCCTCATTAATTTCTTCTAAAGGCATGGTGTGGGTGATCAGATCATCAATATTGATCTTGCCCTCCATATACCAATCAACGATTTTAGGCACATCGGTGCGGCCTTTGGCGCCGCCGAAGGCCGTGCCCCGCCAAACCCGGCCTGTCACCAGCTGGAACGGTCGGGTCGAAATTTCCTGACCCGCACCGGCCACACCGATAATGATACTTTCGCCCCAGCCCTTGTGGCAGCATTCCAAGGCTTGGCGCATCACTTCGGTATTGCCAATACATTCGAAGCTGTAATCAGCGCCGCCCTTGGTAAGATCGACGATATCTTCGACCACCGTATTAGTCTTGGAGGCATCGATAAAATCAGTCATGCCAAATTTTTCGGCCAGCGCTTTTTTGCCCGGATTGAGATCGACACCGACAATTTTATCGGCACCCACCATGCGGGCCCCTTGAATGACGTTGAGGCCGATGCCACCGAGACCGAACACCACGACATTGGCGCCGGCTTCGACCTTGGCCGTGTTCATCACCGCGCCGATCCCCGTGGTGACGCCGCAGCCGATATAGCAAACTTTATCGAAGGGTGCGTCTTCGCGGATTTTGGCCAGGGCGATTTCCGGCACCACGGTGTAATTGGCAAAAGTCGAAGTGCCCATATAATGAAAGACCTGTTCGCCATCCAAGGAAAACCGGCTCGAGCCATCCGGCATTAGGCCTTGGCCTTGAGTTTCCCTGACCGCCTGACAGAGATTGGTTTTGCCTGAGGTGCAGTACTCACATTCCCGGCATTCCGGCGTATAGAGCGGAATAACGTGATCGCCTGCTTTTAGCGATGTGACGCCAGCGCCCACTTCAACCACGACCCCTGCCCCTTCATGGCCGAGGATTGCCGGAAACAGTCCCTCCGGGTCTTCGCCGGACAAGGTAAAAGCGTCGGTGTGGCAAATGCCGGAGGCTTTGATCTCAACCAGCACCTCGCCGTCACGCGGACCTTCCAACTGAACCGTTTCGATACTGAGCGGATCGCCGGCTTTAAAAGCAACAGCGGCTTTGACGTCCATGATAATCTCCCCGAATAAACTATGGATAAATTTAATTTATTTTATGATTTATTCGTAGCGAAGGGCTTCGATGGGGTCAAGCCGGGCTGCCTTGCGGGCGGGGTAAAAGCCGAAGAAAACGCCGACGGCGGCGGCGAAGCCGAAGGCCAGAAAGACAGAATTTATTTGAATGATGGCGGGCCAGCCGCCGAGCTCGGCGATCATTATTGATCCTGAAAGTCCCAAGGCAACACCGATGGCGCCACCAATCAGCGACAAGGTTATCGCCTCTATTAAGAACTGCAGTAAGATGTCTTTACCACGCGCGCCAATGGCCATGCGAAGGCCGATCTCGCGGGTGCGTTCGGTCACCGAAACCAGCATGATGTTCATAATACCAATGCCGCCGACGATCAGCGACACCGAGGCGACCGCGGCCAGCAATAAAGTCATCACTCGGGATGAATCGGCCCGGGCCTGCAAAATTTGTGAGAGATTGCGGACGAAAAAGTCATCAGGCTGACCCGGCTGGATACGATGGCGCTGACGCAAGAGCTCGGTCATGCCGCGCACGGTCTCATCGACACCCTCGGCGGTGTAGGATTTCACGAACATGACGCTGACCAGCTTGCCTTTGAGCCGCCGGCCACCCAGCAGACGTTTCTTCGCCGTCGACAAGGGCACCACGACCGTATCATCCTGATCGGTGCCGAGCGGCGTTTCGCCTTTGGCGACCAAGGTGCCGATAATTTTAAACGGTACGCGTTTGATGCGAATGGTCTCGCCGACCGGATTGATACCCTGAAACATGTTTTCGATCACCGTTTCACCGACCAACGCCACCTTGGCAGCAGATTTAACTTCTTCTGTGGTGAACCAGCGGCCGCCTTTCATCTGCCATTCTTTAGCGATTTGATATTCAGGGGTGACCCCGTAGATCACCGTCGACCAGTTTTGATTGCCGTAAATAAGC
>JABIIH010000125.1 GCA_018649245.1 Rhodospirillaceae bacterium
AAGTGTGTCACCATTGCGAACTCGGATAACACCACTGGCCGGAATATCGGCGCGTTGCGAAGCGGGAGTGGTCGGACGCGAAACAGTCGGCGCCGCTCTTTGCCCGGAGCTTTGACTAGGGGGTGGCCATTGCAAATTGCTGCAGCCGGTTAAAATAACCGCCGCACCGATCACAATATATTTTCTAAATTTCTTTTCCATAGACTTAGCTATGTTATCAAAGTTTTACGTACCGGTCGCTTCTTCCGGAATTAAAGGCACAAAATTTACATCCCGCAACTCTTCGGTTTCAAGACCGTGATCAGTTTTGACAACTTTCAATATGGTTTGAAAGTCGTCGGTTAAGCCAATTGGCACGATCATAATACCACCGGGAGAAAGCTGATCGGCCAAAATCGGCGGCACATCTGCAGCTGCTGCCGTCACGATAATGCGCTCAAACGGTGCCTGCGCATCCCAACCCAGTGTACCATCGCCGACCTTGGTCGTGACATTGCGAATGCGGAGTTTTTCAAATCTTTTTTCGGCTTCTTCCAACAATGGCGCATGACGTTCTATCGAGTAAACACGGCGACATAATGGCGACAAAATCGCTGTTTGATAGCCGGATCCGGTGCCGACTTCCAAGACCTTTTTACGATCATCCAATTCGAGCGCTTCGGTCATCAAGCCGACCACGGCCGGCTGGCTAAGGGTCTGATGGTGGCCAATCGGCAGGGTGATATCTTGGTAAGATTTATCTTGAAAAGCTTCCGGCACAAAGGCTTCCCGGGGCACGCGCTCCATCGTTGCGACGACATCCGGATCGGTGACGCCAGCGCGCCTTAAGGCCAGCACCAGCTCCATTTTTAAATTCTCAGATACGCTTATATTTTGGCTAAATTCGTAATTCACCAGCTTCTTCCCCTCTTAAGGCTCTTACTTCTTAAAAGCCTCCTTCAATGTGCGCATCGTTGCCCGGTGGGTTAGATCGAGCGAAAGCGGGGTCACCGAGACTGCACCATTTTGAATCGCCGCTAAATCCGTGCCGGCCGGATAACGGGCAGAATTTTGCTGTGCGCCGATCCAATAATACGGCTCACCTCTCGGATCACTGCTCTCGATAATCTCATCGCCGATCTTGCGGCGCCCCTCCCGGGTGATTTCGATGCCAGTTACCTTAGTCTTGGGTACACGGGGAAAGTTAACATTTATTAAAACATCACGCGGCCAGGGGACGGAAACGGCCTTTTTGATGACTTTTGCCGCATATGCTTCACTAGAAGACCAATTTATCTTGGTTTTGACGTGATCTTCATCAATATCCTGACTGAGGGCAATTGCCGGAATACCAAATAGCGTTGCCTCCATCGCCACGGCAATAGTGCCGGAATAGGTCATATCTTCGCCGACGTTCGATCCGCGATTGATGCCCGCCAGCACCAGATCGGGGCGGCACTCGCGCATCAGCTTGTTCATGGCCATCATCACACAATCGGTCGGCGTACCATTGACGCTGTAGCGGTTCTTGCCAGCACTTTTAATGCGCAAGGGCGAGCGGAGGGTTAGCGAGTGCCCAGTGGCACTTTGCTCGAACTCAGGGGCGACGACCCAGACTTCCCGGCAAAGCTTCTTGGCAATGGCTTCAAGTTTCTTTAGACCAGGCGCGCTAATGCCATCGTCATTGGATATCAAGATACGTGACTTTTTGAGATTGAGCGGCGCGTCAAACATCAGTCAGCCGTAATGACTTCAAGCCCGCCCATATAAGGCCGCAAAGCTTCCGGCACGACAATCGAGCCATCCGCCTGCTGATAGTTTTCCATGATGGCGATCAGGGTGCGCCCGACGGCCAGGCCCGAACCATTGAGCGTATGAACGTGGATGGTGCCTTTGCCTTCATTGGGACGGTAGCGCGTTTTCATGCGCCGAGCCTGAAAGTCACCGCAATTGGAGACACTGGAGATTTCGCGGTAGCGCCCCTGCCCGGCCAGCCACACTTCGATGTCATAGGTCTTGCGGGCGGAAAAGCCGAGATCACCGAGACAGAGCGAGACCACCCGGTAGGGCAATTCCAGCCGTTTAAGGACTTCCTCGGCACAAGCGGTCATACGTTCGTGCTCTTCGGCCGAATCTTCGGGTTTAACGATCGAAACCATTTCGACTTTGGTGAATTGATGCTGGCGGATCATGCCTCTGGTGTCTTTACCGGCTGAACCGGCCTCTGATCTGAAACACCAGGTCATCGCTGTGTAGCGCTTAGGCAGAGTGTCCTCGTCCATGACTTCGCCCGCGACGATATTGGTCAGCGGCACTTCGGCGGTGGGGATCAAATAAAACCCCTCCTCCATCTTAAATAAATCTTCTTCGAATTTCGGTAACTGACCTGTGCCATAAAGCGCATTGTCGCGCACCAAGGCCGGCGGATTGACTTCGGTAAAG
>JABIIH010000050.1 GCA_018649245.1 Rhodospirillaceae bacterium
ACTGGTACGCAGCAAGCGGGTCAATCAACTGTTTCATCCCGTCGAGCTTGATCGTTCCAAATCACGCTTGGCGCAAGGCTATTACGGTGATAACCGGGATCAATGGGCCTATGATTGGGCCAATCAAGCGGTTAAGAGATCAGGCAAGTATTTACCTGAAGCTAATTGGACGGCGGCCTTGGCGGCGTGGCGGCTGAAAAAATATGATACCTCGCGTCAGCATTTTGAAGCCGTATCAACGTCGGCCTATTCTTCGCCTTGGCTCGTTACCGCCGGGGCCTTTTGGGCCGCCCGGGCCAGTATTAAAATTCGCCAACCGGCGCTTTATAATAAATATTTGGCGGCTGCATCCGCTTATCCCCGGACTTTCTACGGTATATTAGCGCGGCGCTTATTGGGGCTCGAAGTCAAATATAATTGGACGCCGCCGCCACTGGCCAAAGATGCGCTCTCAGAACTTTCTAAAGCGCCAGGCGGCCAGCGCGCCGTGACGTTACTGCAAATTGGCGAAGATCACGGGGCCGAACGCGAGTTACGGATGTTGTTCTCAACGGCCAAGCCGGAACTTGCCCGCGCCATGATGGCCTTGGCGGATCGGGCAAATATGCCGTCATTGGCAATGCGCATCGGCAATATGCTGGTAGCCTCGGGCTCCAGCCTATTTGACAGTACAGCTTACCCGGCGCCGGCCCTGCCGAGCAAAAATGGCGAAGTTATTGATCGATCTTTAATCCTCGCCCTGATTCGCCAAGAATCCGGCTTTAATCCCAAAGCTAAAAGTCACCGGGGCGCGCGGGGATTAATGCAATTGATGCCACGCACGGCGAGCTTTATCGCTCGTGACCGCAGACTCCATGGCTCCAAGAGTCAGCGGGATGTTTTGTTTGATCCCGAAACCAATGTTGCCCTTGGTCAGAAATATGTTGATATCCTGATGAAGGATAAGCGGATTAACGGCGATCTGTTCCGCATGGTGACGGCGTGGAATGGCGGCCCGGGCAATCTCAATAAATGGACCCGCAAAGTGAAACACGATAATGATGCCTTGCTGTTTATCGAAAGTATCCCATCGCGCGAAACGCGGATTTTTGTCGAGCGCGTCTTGACCAATTATTGGGTCTATCAGGCGCGCTTTGGTAATCCGACGCCGTCCTTGGATTTGGTCGCCGCCGGCAAATGGCCGAGCTATCAATCTGAAGGTGACCCGGTAGTGGAAGTTGCCGAAGAAAGTCCAAAGTAAAATAAACGAGAAAGTCAAAAATAATGAGCCAAGTTACAGGTGACCGGGACTTCCTGCCGGTTAATATCGCTGTTCTGACGGTTTCCGATAGCCGCACGTTGGATGACGATAAATCTGGCGATACGCTGGCCGATCGCATCACCGGTGCCGGCCATGTTGTTGTGGATCGGGACATTGTCAAAGATGATATCCCTTCTATTGTCCAGCGCTTGCAGGAGTGGATCGGCAATGATGACGTTGACGTCGTGATTTCGACCGGCGGCACTGGCGTGACCGGTCGGGATGTCACGCCGGAAGCCTTTCAAGAAGTCTACGAGAAAGAAATCCCGGGATTTGGCGAGCTGTTCCGAATGTTGAGCTTCGATAAAATCGGCACTTCAACGATCCAATCCAGAGCCACTGCGGGCGTAGCTGGCGGCACCTATCTGTTTGCCCTGCCGGGCTCTCCGGGTGCCTGCAAAGACGCCTGGGATGATATTCTGATCCACCAACTCGACTACCGCTTCAAGCCGTGTAACTTCGTCGAACTGATGTCCCGCCTGACGGAGAACTAAATTAATTAATATTACAATGTTAATTTTTGCCGCGTTTGAAGATGCCGTCATAAAACGTGTAGATCACAATCAGCAGCAGTACCGTGCCGATCGGCCGGTCTATCAGGATCGACCACCAATGGTCGTCTTCAAAGACCAGCAAAGCGCGGCGCAGGTTTTCATCGGCCAACGGGCCTAAGATCACAGCCAGCACCATCGGCGCCAGCGGAAAGCCAAAGCGGTGCAGCACGTAGCCGACAATACCGGCGATAAACATCAGATAAACATCGAAATAATTAAGCGCCACAGCAAAGGAGCCCATCACGCAGATTGGGATTATCAGTGGCATCAAGAGCGTACGCGGCAGGCTGAACAGTTTTACGCAAGGTTTGATCAGCGCGATCGCCATGCCGTACATCAGGAAATTGGCGATGATCAGGCCTATATAAATAAAGAATATAATGCCGGGATTTTCGGTTTGAATGGTCGGGCCGACAACGACGTTTTTCATCTCAAGCGCGGCTAGAATAGCTGCTGCCGCCGCATTGCCGGGGATCCCCAAAGTCAAAGTTGGTAGCATCGAGCCGCCGATATTGGCGTTATTGGCAACCTCGGCGCAGACGATGGCTTCGTAGGAGCCTTTGCCCCATTTCTGACGTTCTGCTTCAGGGGCTCTGCGGCGGCCGATATCATAGGACAGAAACGAGGCGACATTGGCACCCGCTCCCGGTATCGCGCCAATGATGGTACCGATAATGCCGGAGCGCAGTGAGGCTTTGGTATATCCCATCATCATTTTCATCGGCGGAATGATACGGCCAACCTCGCTCGGGATACCGGGAGGGCTCTTTTGCGGCAGGACTTTTAATATTTCGGTCAGGCCAAACAAGCCGATCAGCAATGGAATATAGCTGATGCCGTCCTCCAAGGCGCGCACACCAAAGGTGAAGCGCGGAATGCCGTGAATGATGTCGAGGCCAACAAAGGAAATCAGCAGACCGATCCAGCCCGAAATCCAACCTTTGATCGGCATGTCACCAGCTGACATTGAGCCACAAATGGCGATCCCCCACATTGAAAGCAAAAACATCTCCCAGGAGCGGAATTGCAAAGCCAAAAACAAAATGGCAGGGATAAAGGTGATGAGGAGAATGATGCCGATCCAATTACCCATAAAAGAACCGACAATGGCGGTGCCGAGGGCCAGACCGCCTTCGCCTTTTTGGGCGAGTTGATGACCTTCAATCATGGTTGGTACAGCATCGGGCGTACCAGGAATGTTAATCAGCACCGCCGAGATGGCGCCGCCAAAAACACTGCCGGTATAGACACCGAGCATGAACATGATCGCGACGTGCTGGGTCATGCCGGTTGAAAGGCCGATGAGTAGAGCCATGGCCATGGTTGTTGAGAGACCGGGCATGGCGCCCCAGAGAATCCCTAAGGTCACGCCGAGCAGGCAGACCCAGATCATCCAAGGTTGAAAAGCGATTGAGAGTTGGCTGAGAACTTCTTCCATGGTTATCTCCTCAACCCGAACCCGGCAGGAGAATTTGAAAGCCGTCACGGAAGACGACGGCCAGGAAAACTACGATGCCCGTGGCGACCAGGAAACAATTGAGCAATGTCGAGCGCCAGAAAAACCGTAGGATAAAAAAGATCACCGGGATTGAGATTAATTCAAAACCCGAAAACCGGAAGGTATAAAAACTGGTTTTAAAACGCAGATCCATATCCATCTGGCCGAGTACCACGACATAGATGCCAATGACCAGCATCAGCAACAGCGTGCGGCGTTGTTCGATATCGGCAAAATAGTTTTTAATGGCCTGGGTTCCCTCGCTTTTCAGCATCTCCTCCCAGCCATAACGTCGTTTCGTTTTTACAAACAAACCGAGCGCCATCAAGATCAGGCTCGCACCGGTGACGAACGGCAGCAATCCGGGTGCCGTATAAAGGCTTTCGGGTTTGCCGAGTTGCACGGCCAAGATCATGGCAAAAACGCCCAATAAAGCTACAAAAATCGAGGCAATAAAGTCTTTGCGCGGGCTCGAGCGTTCGTCGCCACCTTCCTCGCCGGTAAAGATACCTTGCTCAAGGCTTTCGATATCAGCTTCAATTCTGGATTTTTTTTCTTCTGCCATTTTTTAGGCCTAATGTTCCCTGGATAAAATTCCGGGTGAGCACCATATCGGTC
>JABIIH010000049.1 GCA_018649245.1 Rhodospirillaceae bacterium
AAGGCGGAAATTCGTTCCGCCCGGCCACCGCCCAGGACATCGCGGAAACCTTCGGTCGTGATCAAAGCCGTCTGAACGCCTTTGCGCTCGAGGATAGCGTTGGTTGAAACCGTCGCACCATGGCGGAACGACAACACTTCATCGCCCGAAATGCCAGCCCGCTTCAAGCCATTGATCACACCATCAAAAAAAGTCGGTGGCGTCGATGCCACCTTGCCGAGCCGTTGCTCGCCGGTTTCCATATTGATGCAAATAACATCGGTGAAGGTGCCGCCGATATCAGTACCGACTACCCATTGCTTCTCACCCATGATTAATTTCTCCCTATTTATTATTACTTGGCTGATGGCGTCTAAAATCCGTTTGGACCAACCTCAACCGTTTAACCACATAAAAGAACAACGTTCTTTTTTAATAATGAACGGTATTCTCTTTTGGGTGGGTATGTCAATTACTTCTCGGCAAAAAACTAGATTTTTTTGCCTTTTTTTCAGCACTCTAATAAAAAATCGATAGCGGCCAGCGGAATGACGATAAAAATATCTAATTGTTCCGCTGGCCGACTGGTCTCAACATCCAAACGGGCGGCTATTTTTTCCGTTTTGGCGGCAGATATTTTGCGGCCGTGCCTTTGGTCGCAATGATGTGCTTGATAAAGAATTTTTGCTTGGCTCTCTTACCGGAAAGCCAATCGTTCATGATATTGGTGCCCAATTTGCCCCATACCATAGGACTGACGACAACCGTCATGTCGATGGCGCCTTTCATGACAGCCTTAAGTGCTGGCGGCACACCGTTGAGACCGGTGATGATTGTTTTTGGCTTCTTACCCGCTGTCGCAACTGCCTGACCTGCACCCATGGCAATCTCATCATTGCCGCCGTAAATAACTTTTACGTCAGGGTGAGCAACCATAATATCTTCAGCTTGATGAAGGCCACGCTCGCGGGTCAAACCACCGGTTTGTTCATAAACGATCTTCATGCCGGAATGTTTACCGATGGATTCCTTAAATCCGTCCGCCAAATCTTTGAAAACGTTGGAGCCGGGAGGGCCCGATATCATGGCGACTTTGCCTTTACCGCCCGCTTTCTGGGCAGCCCATGAACCAATATCACGACCGATCTGCAATGAATCCATCGCCACGAACAAAGTTTGGTATTTGGATTTAGAACCGCGGGCAATCGATATGATTGGAATTCCCGCATCATGAGCGGCTTTATAAGCGGCCCCGGTCGCAACTGCATCAATCGGTGAGATCAAGATGCCGTCGACTTTTTGGGCAACCAGATCCATAACGCCATTGACTTGCTTATTTACATCTTCATTGGCAGTAACAACTCGGACTTTCCAGCCCAATTTCTTAGCCTGAATTTCGATGCCTTTACGCATCACGATGTAAAATGGATTGGTGTCAGATGCTAAGGCGACACCAATTGTTTTGCCAGCCGCCTGCACCGTCGGCGATGTTATCAAAATAGCCGCCAGGCCAATAATGAGAACGAGTAATTTTTTCATAATATTCCTCCTGTTAAATTTAACATGGTCAATTGTTTAGGTTGCTTGATTTCTTGTTATAATTTTACGGTTAATTTTCCCTGTTTAATTTCGTCTGGATTTAATCTGATCAGCAGCGGCGGCGGCAATAATCACCAGGCCGACGGCCACGCGTTGCCAGTATGAATGCACGTTCAATAAATTCAGGCTGTTCGCCAGCACCATCATGATGAACACACCGATCATACTTTTATAAAGTTTGCCAACACCACCATGCAGCGCGGCGCCACCAAGCACAACGGCGGCAATTGATGTCAATTCGTAAAATTCTCCTGCCGTCGGCTGGCCGGATTGCAGGCGAGATGCCAGCATAACCCCAGCAACGCCACCGAGAATACCGCACCAAACGTAAGCTGAAGTCACCACGCGCTTAACCTGAATTCCTGCCAAAAAAGCAGCTTCGCGGTTACCGCCGGTGGCGAATAATCGCCGTCCATAGGCTGTCATATGCAACAGCCAGCTAAAAATGATAAACAAAATAACCGGCACCCAAATCAGGTAATGAATTCCCAAAAACCGGCCGCTGCCAAGCTCGAGGAAGATTTCCGGTAAACCGTCTTCGCCGTAAATCGGACGGCCATCGGTAATCAACAACACTATGCCACGCACAATGACCATCATACCCAGCGTCGCGATAAATGGATTTACCTTTAAACGCGACACAATGTAACCATTGAGGTAGCCTACAGCGCCGCCGACCGTGATCCCGGATATCACCCCGAAAGGTACATTTGTTTCCAACATAACCCAGGCAGAAACGCAGCCGGATAAGGCGACAATGGAGCCGACCGACAAATCAAAGCCACCGGAAATAATGACATAAGTCATCCCCATGGCGACAATCGCCATCACCGAGGCCTGCAACATAATATTTGTCAGGTTTACCGGTGACAGAAAACGGTCGGACAAAATCGCCGTCACCAAACATAATACGACCAACGCAACCAACGGCATCTGCTCTAAAACCGCGACCACGGTAAACCGTTTTGCCGGGCTGTCCGTCGAGGCCGTGATATTTACAGTTTGATTTTCTTCGCGTGTTGTCATCCGCCCAAAGCTTCCCTTAAGTAACCTTCATTATATTCTCCGGATTCCCGAGACATGCGGGCGACGATTTCACCCTGGCGCATGGCTATAATATTGTCGCTCATATTGACGACTTCGATCATTTCGGAAGATGCAAACAAGACGCCGCCGCCGCGTGCGGTAAATTCTTTCATCAGACGGTGAATGCGGGCTTTAGCGCCGACATCAATGCCATGAGTGGGTTCGTCCAGCAGCAGTACTTTAAAATCGCCGATCAGCCAGCGCGCAAATATCACTTTTTGCTGATTACCGCCGGACAGAACCCGCACCAGTTTTTTGGGATCACGCGGGCGGATATCCAAGGCCTCCATAAGATCCGCGACGAGCTTATCGATCTGCTTCAAATTTAGCCGCCAGCCGTTTGAGACGTCTGACAAATGGGGTAAAACGATGTTGTCGCGTACCGATAAATCGTAGATCAAGGCGTTTCGCCGCTCGCCCGGTACCATCCCAATACCATGCTGGATCGCCGCTATAGGGTTTTTAAGCTGAACTTCATCACCAGACAAATTTATAGCTGCCGCTTCCTCGCCGGCACCAAAAAGATGGCGCAAATATTTGGTGGTGCCACTGCCAAGCAACCCGGCCAGACCAAGCACTTCCCCACGGCGCAAGGTAAGTTCGCTTTCATGTTCAATTAATGTCTCACCGAATTCAAGTTTATGAGGCTGATGCAATTCGGCCAAATCACGCCCGGTCATTAAGCGGATAATATTTTCTTTCTCTATATGACCGCGCGTCGAAACATCGACAACTTTGCCATCCCGCAAAGTCGTGCATTTGTCAGAAAGCTCGACAATTTCATCAAGCCGGTGGGATATATAAATTATGCCAACCTGTTGCGCTTTGAGAGCATGAACAATTTCAAACAAACGCTCCGCTTCGCGCTGCTCCAATGATGCTGTCGGTTCATCAAGAATGAATATCTTCGCCTCATGAAGCAGTGCTTTAGCGATTACCACCAATTGCCGTTCCGCAAAGGTCAACCGGCTGACAGGAATATCCAGCGAACCATGGTAGTTTAGCTTGCTTAGCGCTTCACCGGCTTGCTCTCGCATCCGGCGCCGATCTAGCACCGGTATAAAACCCAGCCATTTTTTCGACGGCATATTTCCCAGCATCACGTTCTCGGCGACCGTCGCGTCCAAGACCAACTGCATTTCCTGGGGAATAATAACGATGCCTGCGTTCAAGGCTTCTCGTGGGTTGGTGAATTCAGAGGGCCTGCCATCGATAGCAATTTCACCCGAATCCATCTCATGGATTCCGCCCAAAATACGAATGAGAGTCGATTTACCCGCACCGTTTTCGCCGACCAGCGTGTGAACCTCACCTGCTGCCAGGTTAAGCGACACCTCATCCAATGCCTGCGTGCCATAAAACCGCTTCGACATATCACGTACGGTGAGCAGTTCCTCATTGAGGGCCAAAAAATTCTCTCCCAGATCATTAGTACCAATGTTTTTTATTGTAGACCTTTATCAATAAAGAATAGTATTCTCTATTACTAATGAAAAAGTCAACCGATAGATTCCGTTTGGCTTTCACAATTATAATAGTGAATAGGTGCCGGATGGCCCAAGTAAAAAAAACGTCAGTGCGCGATGCTATTTTAGAAAGTGCAACCGAGCTTTTTACCGAGCAAGGTTATTCTAACACGACGCTGGCGGATATATCCCGCAAAGCCTCGGTTACAATGTCAAATATCTACAATTATTACGATTCAAAGCTCGATGTTCTATTTGCCATCTATGAGCCTTGGCTTGATGAGCGGATTGATTTTGTCGCCGAGGAAACCGAAAAAATCAAAGCACCGAAAGAAAGAATGCGTTATCTGCTTAAATATCTATTCAGTGAACTGCCGGCCGACACCAATTGTTTTGCCAACAACTTCATGCAAGCCATTGTCACGCGAAAATCAGACGAGATTTATACCCGCGATTTGCTGCTACGATCAGAAGAAAAAATCTCTGAGATCATCCGCAATGCCATTCCGGACTCATTCAAAGAAGGTCTTAGCGATAATATTATGACCCACTTTCTGTTCATGGCCCATGACGGCTTCGTCATCAACTACGCGCTCAACGGACCATCACGTCGGGTCGATGCGATCATTGATCTGTTATGCAATATGATTTTCAACTCGGAACCCGTCGAGTCATCTTCATAGGGATCGGATATCATGCCGCCAAAACAAGCTTTCCAACCGAACCCCGAACAATTGAAACTGGCGCCCGATATTACCGGTCGGGAAATCAACGGCGTTGGCGAAGCCACCCATCGTCAGCCAACTCGCGTCTATTGGCATGACCCGGATACGATCGCCCATGGTAAAATGCAGCTCTGGTTTTACGCGCAAAATAATAGCGAGCGCGCCGCCGAAGCCAGACGCGCGGCATATGAAATAGACGCTCTGCCTTTGCCCGATATTGCTGCCGAAAAAGCACAGTCAAGCGCCGAGAAATGGACAGCCGAGGTAAAAAAAGTGGCCTTGGAGGCCAGCGCTGAATTAGTTGGCATCGCCAAAATGCATCCTGAATGGCTATTTGAGAATAGCGATCTCAACTATCAGAATATTATAATTGTCGCTATGGAGATGGATTTTGACAAGTTGGCCCAGGCACCCAGTGTCACCACATCCGTCGAAACTATGGCACAATACAGCCGGGGTGCCAAAATCGCCAAGACGGTCGCTGGTTGGATCAGACAAAGAGGCTGGGACGCCCATCCCCATTGTGGTCCCGCTTCGGGACCTGTGCTGTTGATCCCGGCGGCCATTCAAGCCGGCATCGGTCAATTGGGTAAACATGGCTCCATGATCAGCCGGGACTATGGCTCAAACTTCCGCTTGGCCGGCATCAT
The DNA here is from genome assembly GCA_018649245.1 of Rhodospirillaceae bacterium. GTDB lineage: Bacteria > Pseudomonadota > Alphaproteobacteria > Rhodospirillales > UBA2165 > TMED23. The sequence goes on from JABIIH010000049.1 coordinate 5,506, forward strand.
GACCGATTTGCCGCTGATCGCCGATAAAGCCATCGATTTCGGCGCGGAAAACTTTTGCCAAAGCTGCCAAATCTGCATCAAGGCCTGCCCGCCGGAAGCCATCATCGATGACAAACAAATGGTCCGCGGTGATACCAAATGGTATACGGATTTCGACAAATGCATCTACTATTTCAATGAGAACAAAAGTTGTGCTATATGCCTCGCTGTCTGCCCCTGGAGCAAACCCGGTACGGCGCCTAAACTGGCCGAAAAAATGTTGCGCAAACGCCAGAAGATGGAAGGTTAAATAGTTTGATTTACTTGAACTACAGCCAAGCAGAACTTGATGCCCAATATGATCAAGCGACGTTAGTGCCTGATTTATCGCCTTATATGGAGCACTGGACAAAGGCGAGTGCTGAGGCGCGGGCGACACTAGATTGCGAGTTGGACGTCGCCTACGGTCCGGATAAGGCTGAACGCTTAGATATATTTCCTAGCAAGCAAGAGCGCGCGCCCATTCATGTGCATATCCACGGTGGTGCCTGGCGTCGAGTTGATAAAGAACATGTTTCTTATCACGCTCCACCGATTGTCGATGCTGGGGCAAATTTTATCGCCCTGAATTTTGGCTTAGCGCCTGAATACGCCCTGGATGATATCGTCGGCCAAGTTCGCCTCGCTTTAAAATGGATTTGGCATAATGCCGGTTCGTTCAATGGTGATCGGGATCGAATTTTTTTATCCGGCGTGTCCTCCGGGGCTCATCTCGCAGCAACGATGCTGGCTGATGGTTGGCGCGCCGCGATGGATTTACCCGAGGATATAATCAAGGGAGCTGTCCTGGCGAGTGGCCCTTATGATCTAGAGCCCGTACGTTTGAGCGCCAGAAACGACTATCTCAATCTCGACCAGACAGCTGCAGAGCGGAACAATCCGTTGCTGCATATTCCGGGAAACGGCCCGCCGATTTTTGTCTGCTGGGGCGACGGTGAACTGGCTGAGTTTCAACGCCAAGGTCAAGCCTTTGGCACCGCTTGGCAAGAAGCCGGCAATGACTGCCAAATGCAGAAAATCGAAAATAAGAATCACTTTGATGTCGGTAATTTATTTGGCGAGGTTGACAGCGCCATTGTTAAAGCGGCAGTGGCACAGATGTCGCTTTAAGTTCAATTTATATACCTAAATAACTCTCGCGGACTTTTGGGTCAGCCAAGATGTCTTGGGCCTCTCCGGCCATGACGCCAGCGCCATTTTCAAGCACATAAGCATAATCGGCAATCTGCAAGGTCCGGTTTACATCCTGCTCGACAATGAGCAGGGTCAGGCCGGTCTCTTTAAGCTGTACCATCATCTCAAATATGGCCTCGGCGATTAGCGGCGCCAAACCCAAGGTCGGCTCATCGAGCATCAACAAACGCGGCCGGGCCATCAGGCCACGCGCCACGGCCAACATCTGTTGCTCACCACCCGATAAGGTGCCGCCCGGCTGATGCCGCCGTTGTTCCAGTTTGGGGAACAGCGCGTAGGAACGTTCCAAACCTTCAGCCAGATCATCCCGGGCGCGTTTTGAAATGGCGCCGATTTTCAAATTCTGCTCGACCGTGAAGGTGGGGAAAATCAGCCGCCCCTCCGGCACCATGACGAGGCCGGCCTCAACCCGCTGATCACTCGGCTGATGGGTAATGTCGCCACCATCAAAATCCACCCTGCCCTGCCTTGGTGGCAACAACCCCGACAGACTGCGGAGAAAAGTTGTTTTACCGGCGCCATTACTACCGACCAAGGCCGTGATATTACCTTCTTCGACCCGGCACGAGAAATCCCTTAAGGCAAAAACCTGGCCGTAAGCGGCACTTAAATCAGTCACCTGAAGCAACGCCTGGCTCATTTTTCTGCTCCCAAATAGGCCTGGATAACCGCCTCATCCTGAGCGATTTGATCGGGCGCACCGACGGCAATCATCTCGCCATGATGAATGACGATGATGCGCTCACACATGCGCATCAATGCTTTCATCACATGCTCAATAACGATCAGGGTGTAATTATATTTTTGTTTGCAGCTTTCGATGATGTCGATGGCTTGATTGACCTCGCTGGGTGTAAGTCCCGCCATCACCTCATCGAGCAATAGGAGTTTAGGACCGGTCGCCAGGGCTTTCGCCAATTCAAGGCGCTTGAAGCCGGCCAAGGTGAGGCTACCGGCAGGTTGACCGGCGCGATCATCGAGACCTACATCAACCAGAATTTCATGCGCCATCTGATTTGCCGTGGCCATCGATTTTTCCTGATGCGAGCCGTAGAGCGCACCGGCGGCAACGTTTTCCAGCACCGACAAGCCCCGGAAAGGCCGCACGATCTGATAGGTTCGGGCAACGCCCAAGGCACTAATTTGAGCCGGTCTCATGCCATCTATTTGTTGGCCGGCAAGTATGATCTTGCCCTGGCTGGGCTTGGCATGGCCGGCGATCAAACTGAACAACGTGGTTTTGCCGGCCCCGTTGGCGCCCATGATGCCCAGCGTCTCACCGTCTTCAACCGCGAAATTTATATCCTGCAAGGCGATCAACCCGCCAAAGGCTTTGCTGACATCATTGATCTCAAGCAGCATTTTTTTTGCTCCTGGATAAATTTTTACTGCACCAGCCCAAGATACCGCCGGGCGCAAAGAGAACAAAACCGATGAGCAACACGCCCAGAATAATCATGTAAATTTCGGGCCAATTCGCCCACAGCAATTCCTGCAAGATCACCAGAAAGGCAACGCCCAATAGGGGTCCCGCTGCATCGTCGCTGCCGCCGATAATCGCCATCGTTACAATGGTGAAAGAAACAATCGGGTTGAACGCATCTCCAGGCTGAAAAATACCGGAGCGCATAATGAAAATTGCGCCGACCATGGCCGGTATAAGGCCCGATAACGCAAAGGCGATGAGCTTGAGACGCGATGCCGGAACGCCGATAGTTTCAGCTGCCCATTCATCTTCCCGGATCGAGCGCAGCCCGGCACCAAAGCGCGAACGCCTGATCCAATAAGTCAGAGCCGTGGCAACGACCGCCAGCACCAGCATGGCAATATATAACTGGGCCAAGGGCGGCGCGCCAAACACCGGCCTCAGGGACATATACATCCGCGCTTCATTGATGAGCACCAGGTTTTTCACCAGCTCGGCCAGACCAAAGGACAGAATTACAAAATACGGACCGCGCACCCGCAACACTGGATAGCCGATCATGAGAGCGCCGATGCCGACCACCAAACCAGAAATTGCAACGCCCAGCCACACCGGCACCAGCCCCCACAGCAAGACAAAAACATAAGCGCCGGAGCCAAAAAAAACGACATGGCCAAGCGAGATATAACCGGTCATGCCGGACAGAATGATCCAGCTTTGGGCCAGCGCAATATACATGAAAAGCGTAAAGCCGATGCCCAGCATATATTCGCTGGCCAAGCCGGACAGACTGGCGAGTATGACGATAACCGCTGCGGTACCGATTAATCTCAAGCTGTTGTTCATCGGGCGACCCTGCCCCGGCCCAATAGACCTTGCGGGCGGAAAATTAAAATGCCGATAAAGATGCCGTAGACCAAAACCGAACGCCACTCAGGTCCGGTGACGGCGACACCATAAATCTCGAGAAATCCCAACAGCAGACCGGCCAGAAAACCTCCCCAGAGATTGCCGAGGCCACCCAATATAATCACCACGAAGGCTGACATTGTATATGGGAAGCCCATCACCGGCGTGATCGGCTCCAGCACACTAATCAAAGCTCCGGCCAGGCCCGTGATGCCAAAGCCGATGACCAGGCTGAACATCTGCACCCGGTCAACATTGATGCCTACGATTGCGCTGGCATCCCGATTTTGAATCAGTGCGTTAATCGCCAGACCAAACAGGCTAAAGCGCAGATACAAGACTGCCGCGATCGAAACCACCGAACCGACGATAAGCACCGCTAGACGCGCTCCGGTTAATCGCACATCACCGATCTCAACGATTGCACTGAGATATTCATAGCCTTGCCGGTCGGCGGTAAAAAACAGGATGACTAGATTTTGCACAACGACGGAAATACCAAAGAACAAAAGCAGCGAATTTTCTTCCAGCCGGGCCAGAATTTCACTATTGGAAAGCAGATTTTGGAAGACACTTCTATAGGCGAGCCAGCCCAGACCACCACAAATAATAGCCGCCCCAAACATTGAAATAAGCGGGCCAACATTAAACAAGGAAAAGGCCATAAAGGCGATATAAGAACCGATCATCACCAGATCGCCATGCGCTACGTTCAACAAACGCATGGTGCCGTAAATCAGATTAAGTCCCAGCGATATTAAGGCATAGAGCACCCCAGTAATCAGAGCGGCTGCCAGCAATTGAGGTGAAAACAGAATATCCAAGGTTAAGGTGCCACCTCTACTTAGATCCAAAATGAATGGGTTTCCCGCCGCAGCAGGAAACCCAAACTATAGATGACAACTCCTATTTAGCCCAAGCGCCTTTATCGACAACAGACGACGTTGCCCGTTGCTTTGGCCAAACAACTTCGATTTTACCTTTTTGGATTTGCGCAAAACCAGCCGGCGTAATGCTGTTTTGCACACCGTTAAATTTAATTTTGCCGTAAATCGTATCGAAGGTCATGGAATTAACGGCTTGGCGAATTTTTTCGCGGTCCAAGCCAGCTTTAGCAATGGCCTGTTCCAGGATTTGCGCCGAGACAAAAACTTCCACCGAATCGAGATAATCCGGCTCGTGACCTTTGAACATTTTCTTGTAAGCATTATAGAACTCTTTTGAACCTGTCGTATTTTTCAGGCCGGGAGTCCAGGCAGCCATCGTAACGATGCCATCAAGATTGCTTTTGAACATGCCACGGAAGAAACCAATAGCCGGGCCAACCATGACATATTGGGTTTTGGCGTTGATGCCCACTTCCCGCGCCTGGTTCATATAAAGAATGGAATCGCCAGGATAGGAGTGGACCAAAACAGCATCCGGATTTTTACCTTTAACCTTGGTCAGCATGCCGGTCATGTCTTTAATGTCTGGCGGATATTTAGCTTCAAAGACGACTTTGATGCCGGCTTTTGCCAAAGCTGGTTTTAAAAACTGAATGTTTTCAGAAGCGAATTGCAGCAAATTATACATGATCGCCACAGACTTAACGCCGCGTGACTTCAACATCGCCGTCATTTCCTTGGCCAGATTGTCCGGCATCATCGGCGTCGTAAACCAAAGATAACCGGGCTTTACTTTACGAAGCGCTACCGAGGCTGCGGTATTACCAATCAGCGGAAATTTATGACGCTCAACCACCGGTGCAATGGCAAAGTGGTGCTGAGTGCCCCACGGCGCCATGACCAAATCAACTTTGTCGCTGGTGATCAATTTCTCATAAATTTTGACCGCCTGAGCCGGATCGGATTTGTCATCATATTGGACAAATTCAACTTTGCGCCTGCCCTTACCGCCGATATCCAGGCCACCTTTGTCGTTGACCATTTTCTGCCACACCAAATAGGCATTTAATTGTGACGGGCCAGCTGGTGCAAACAGACCTGTTTTTGAAATTGAAAAACCAATTTTTACCGGGTCAGCCGCTTGGCTAGGCCCCAATAATCCCAACATCCCCACAATGACAAGGGATGCAGTAAGTAAACGTCTCAACATTTTAGTGCTCCTCCTGTTAGACCGATTGTTTTATATATTTTTTATTTATTCGTTTTCCATTAAGCCATTGAGCACCCGCTCGGGCGATAACGGCAGCTTGCGCAGCCGCAAGCAACTCGCATGGGTGATCGCATTAGCAATTGAAGCCGGCACCGTTACCAAGGTGATCTCGCCGACGCCTTTAGCGCCAAACGGGCCATCCGGTTCGGGATGCTCGACAATTGTCGTATCAATTTCATAAGGGACTTCCGCCGTACCGGGGGCCTTGTAATCCATCAGTGTCGGATTGGCGAGGCGACCGTCATCCCAGACCATTTCCTCGAACAAGGTATAACCGAGGCCTTGGGCATAACCACCATCAACCTGTCCTTCGACCAGACCGGGATTGATCGCCTGACCAACGTCGACCGCATACCAGGCACCCTCCGCTGAAGCCTTGCCGGTAACCTGGTCAATCGCAACTTCGGAAACCATCGCGGCAAAAGTGAAAACACCGATATTGGTGAAGGGCATGCCTCTCGCCACGGCGCGTTTGGGATCAATGGTTGGCTGATCAAACACCAGGGTATGTGAACCGACAATCGGCCCACCAACGCCCCAATGGGTCATCGCGGCAATCTCGAAAAAGGAGACCTCTTTATTGGCGCCTTTAATGCCGACCATGCCGCCTTCACGGAGTTCCAGATCATCGGCAGAACTTTCCAGCAGTATCGCTGCATAGTCCTTGATTTGACGCACGGCATCTTCGGCGGCGCCGACCACGGCACGGCCTGTCGTATAAGTCACTCGGCTTGCCGTGGTGCCCCAATTATAGGGAGAGCCGTCCGTATCCGGCGCAGCAGTGCGAATATTTTCAATCGGAATTTGCAACGCTTCGGCACAAATTTGCGTCAACACGGTGTCGGAGCCCTGGCCGATATCGGTGGCCCCGGTATTGAGCACAAAAGTACCGTCTTCAAGCATGCGAACAATCGCGCCGGTCGCCAAAAGACCACTGATATGCCCGGCAGCCGAAACGCCGATACCGTTGTCGCCGGAATTTTTACGCCGGTTATCCCAGTCCGAGCTCGCCCGGACCTTTTCGAGACATTCCTGCAAACCATTAGAGTCGACTTTTTGGCCACCGAACCATTTTTGGCCCTTGTCCAAAACGTTTTTAATACGCAAATCAATGGGGTCGATGCCAAGTTTGTCGGCGATTTCATCAAGCTGGGATTCACCGGCGAAAGTTACCTGGGGATTGCCGAAACCACGGAAGGCGGCAAAACGCAAATGATTAGTGTAAGCAACTTTACCGAAGGCCTTAGCGTTGGGGAAATGATAGGGCCCCATCGACATCAGGGCTGCGTTACCCAGCACACCTGGGCTGTCATCGGCAAAGGCACCACCATCTACGAGCAACTCAACTTCCCGGGCAACAAAGGTGCCGTCGTTCATGACCCCGGTCTTGCAGCGGACCTTGAACGGGTGTCGGGCGCGGACGGTTTCAAAATCCTCTTCCCGCGACAGGATCATCTTGACCGGTCGCTTTGATGCCAGCGCCAGCGCGACGCAGAGCGGCTGGATATGTGCTTCCATTTTATTGCCAAAGCCGGCGCCAACTTTGGGCGTCATCGAACGCAGCCGCGACATCGGCAGGCCTAAACATTCGCAGACATTGGCCTGCACCCGAAAAACCGACTGATTGGCCGACCACAGATTGATCAGGCCATCCGGTTCAACTTCAGCCAAGGCACCGCATGGTTCCAGGGACAAATGGTTTTGCGCCTGGGTCTCATAGGTATTTTCGACAATCAGATCACATTCATCCCAGGCTTTATCAACATCGCCTTCGGAGATTTCCGTAAAAGACATTAAGTTGTCTTCAGCGATGGCTTCAAAGACTTTGAAATAATCTTGGAGTTCTTCATGGATCACCGCTGCACCCGGTTCAAGCGCTGCTTCCGGAGACAAAATGGCCGGCAGCTCTTCATATTCGACATCTATTAAAAGTGCGGCGGCGCGGGCAGTGGCCTCATCTTCTGCTGCAACACAAGCGACCGGCTCGCCCATATAGCGGACTTTGCCTTTAGCGATGGCGCCCTCATCTTTGATGAAAGGACCCATTTTATGATCTTCGAAATCATCACCCGTAAGCACACATTTGACGCCGGGAACTTTTTCAGCCTCAGAGGTATCATAAGAAATTATCTTGGCATGGGCGTAGGGACTTTGCAGCATGGCGCCAAACAACATGTTTGGCCGGATGAGATCAGCGATATATTGCGCCTGGCCCAGCACTTTTTCCTTGGCATCAATCTTGGGAATGGATTTGCCGACCTGATACATTTTATTGGTGGTTTTATCCGCTGCCATAACTCAGCCTCCCGCCACGTTGCGGACGGCGTCGATAATTTTTTTGTATCCCGAACAGCGGCAAACATTGCCCGATAAGCCGTCGCGAACCTCGTCAACGCTGGGACTTGGATTGTCCTGCAACAGATGATGGGAGGAGACGATCATGCCGGAAGTGCAGAAGCCGCATTGAACTGCGCCATTGTCGATAAAGGATTGTTGCAGGGGTGAGGGCTCTCCGTCTTCGGTTAAACCTTCATTGGTGGTTATCTCCCGGCCCACACTATTGACCGCCAGCGACAGGCAAGCCCGCGCCAGCTTGCCATCAATCAGCACCGTGCAAGCTCCGCAAACTCCTTGGTTGCAGCCCTTCTTAGCACCCGTCAGTCCGAGTTGTTCACGAATGACTTCAAGCAGCGTAGTGGTTGGACCGGCTGTGGCCTCACGAACCTCACCGTTGAGCTTGAGGGATATGGTTTCGCCTGAACTCAAGAGCCGTCTCCCAATTTTGTTTTGGCTTGGCCGATTGCCCGGGCAACCAGACGAGGAATTAATATTTTACGATAAGCTGCCGAGGCACGGACGTCATCCACCGGATCACTTGCCGCAGACAGTTTGTCGCCGAGATTTTGAATTGCGGCCTCGTCAATACGACCGCCGATCAAAGCTTGCTCGGCGTCGGACAGGCGGATCGGCGTTGGGCCACAGCCGCCGACACTAACTGCTAAATGACTGACGGCATCGCCTTCCATCGCCATCACGACAGCGACCATAGCGATGCCCATATCACCTTTTACCTTAGCGAGCTTTTCGTAGACACCGGCGCTGCCAGCGGGTGGTGGTGGCACACGAATGCAGGTTATTAGATCACCCGGCGCCAGCGCGGTTTCATACCAATCGATAAAGAACTCACTCGCTGGGATAGAACGGCGGCCATTTGCACCGGCAATTTCGAATTCGGCGCCGAGTGCTGCCAAAGCAACCGGATAATCCGCAGCCGGGTCAAAATGTCCAACTGAGCCACCGATCGTCCCCATGTCACGGATCACCGGATTGGCAATCAAGCCGGCGGCCTGGCTCAAAACTTGGTTCCCTTCGGTAAGCTCGGCGGCGATAGCAACATCACAATGTTGAACCAACGCGCCAATTCGCAACCAGCCATCTTCGGCCAATTCAATTTTTTGCAGTTCTTCAACATGGCGTAAACTGATCAGCCGTGACGGCTCAACCAGGCGGGCATTCAGCATCGCCACCAGACTGGCCCCACCGGCGACGCATTTGGCTTCATCATCAGCGGCCAGTAAAGTCACTACCTCATCAACGGAAACGGGTTCAGAATACCCAGCCTCGGTCATCAATTTACCTCCCTACTGTATCGACAGTGGATCGATATGTTCTACCTTAACCTGTCTAACAGCAAGCCGGATTTTTCCGGCTTTAATTATTATTAGCGGTTTCATATATTGATCAAAACCGCATTTTTTCATAAAAGAACGTCATTCTTTATTGACAGAATTTTCTTACTCTGTCAACGTCACCCACTCCAGATTAATGGTTTTGCAAAGGTTAAAAATTCAGCGAAGTTAAAAACCTCTGACCACCACATGGGTTAAAATGAAAATTGAAGAAACTTTTAATGTGCCGGAATCACCGGAAACTGTCTGGCGGTTCATCACCGATCCGGAAGAAGTCGGACCTTGTGTGCCGGGCCTCAGCGACATTGAGGTCGTTGGCCCTGACAAATACAAAGCCAAAGTAAAAGTCGCCGTCGGCCCGATCAAGGCCGCCTTTAATTTTGAGGTTGAAGTAACCCGGGAAACGCCGCCCTCTGAGATTTTGTCGGTAACCCGGGGCGAAGAAGGCTCAAGAGCCAGCAAAGTTACAGCCCACAATATATTGAGATTATCGCCATCAGATGATGGCACGGAAGTTTATTATAGTTCAGAGGTTTCGATCACCGGCCGGCTTGGAAAATTCGGTCTCGGCGTGATGAAAAAGAAAGCCAAAAGCTTGGGTGAAGAATTCGCCGAAAATTTTCGCCAACGTATCGAAAATAGCAATGTTAACGCAACTGAATCAGCGGCAACCCCCGCTCCAGCGATTCAAACAGGAGGAAACAAAACAATGGGTAAAGCAAATTGGCAAGATATGAGGGAATTTATGGATGCCCTCGAAGAACGCGGCGAACTGGTCCGCATTAGTGAAGAGGTTGATCCGACTTGGGAGATTAACGGCCTAACCTGGATCGGGCTCCATGACCGGGGGCCGGCAATCTTGTTCGAAAATATCAAGGGTGCCGACTTCCCGATGGTGACCAATCTATTAGGCACTGATGAGCGTTATCTGTTTTCCCTCGGCATCGACAAATGGAGCGATTACAACGAGGAATGGATCAGGCGGACGGAAGAATTCATCCCGCCGCGCATGGTCGATAGCGGCCCCTGCCAGGAAGAAGTCATCGAAGGCGATGATATTGACCTGCACAAAATCTGCAACACGGTTTGGCATCAATATGATGCTGGCGAATTCCCCGGCACGCTAGGCATTTCCATCACCCGCGGCCGCAATGACGGCGTCCTCAATGCCGGTATCTACCGCATGCATACCTTGTCCAAAAATACTTTGGGTTGGGGCGCGCCGGAATACACCCACGGCCGGCAGCACTATATGGAATTTGAGCAGGCTGATGAAGAAATGCCGATGGCAGTAGTCACCGGTTATGATCCCGTTACCTTCATCATGGGTGCAACCCGTACGCCGCCCGGCATCGACGAATTTCATATTGGTGGCGCGCTACGCGGTGAAGCAATCGACATGGTGGCTAGCGGCGCTGACGGCATCCCGGTGCCGGCAACCAGTGAGTTTGTTTTTGAAGGTGTTATCAAACCTCATCACCGGGAAATTGAAGGCGGGTTTGGTGAATACACCCGTTTTTATGGCGAGGCTCGCTCCAATCCGGTGTTCGAAGTCAGGCGGATCACCCACCGCAAGAAACCGATCTTCCTCGGCGCGCGCGAACAGTGGGAACCGTCGGATAGTACATTGGTTAACGGCAAATCTTCTCAAGCCGAAGCTTTCAAGACCGTCAAAAGCCTGGTGCCTGGCGTCCTCGACATGCGCTGCAACGTCTGCTTCGAGGCCATTGTTAAAATCGACAAATTGTTCCCAGGACATCCGCAGCAAGTTATGGATGCGGTTTGGGGCGCCACCTACTCACGCTACAAACACGTCATTGTTGTCGATAAGAATGTCGATATTTGGGACTACAATGATGTCCACTGGGCGTTGTCTACTCATGTCCGTGCCGATCGCGATGTCACGATCAGCCCGCGTCGCGCCGGTCAATGGCTCGACCCGGCGGTATCGCTCCGCGAAAAAGGCTGGCAGACCCAAATGGGCATCGACGCCACGCTCTGCACCGAAGAGTACGAGTTCTGGGGTGAAAAACCGCCGCGCCTCGTCGACGATCCTGAAATTGTCGCCAAGACATTAGAGAAATGGGAAGGCAAGCTGAGCTGGCGAAAGAGTTAAAGATCACAATGGCTAATGCGGGTTCACTCGGTGACAATTGAGTGAACCTGCAAAACCTCTTACCTAAATCTAGATTTGATACTTGAGACGCAGTATCTCATTGGCTCTTGAAATATCTGCACTACTCAAGTTTTCTTTTAAGCGGTCCCGCAAATCAACAAGATCATCGCGCTCACGGCCATAAACGTGAGCGGCAGTGACATTTATATGTACATAAGCCATGAGATCATCTTGCGGCACGCCGAGACCATGGTTATAGGCCAGCCCCATTTGATAATGGGCATAGGAGTTGCCCTGCTCTGCCTGTCTCTGAATAAGCGAGATTAAATTGTTCACTACGTCATCCTCAGCACCGCCGTCGTTCACAATAGTCATAATTTTATCAATCGTCTGAGTGTCAATTTGGTCAGCCCGGGCCAGAATATGCGCTCCCTGTTCCACTTCACCCTGATCAAGCAAAAGACGGCCTAAATGTTTAGCCGCTAACACGTTACCTTGATCCACCATCGAGCGCAGGAAGATCGGCACGCTGTCAAAATAGGTAATGCTCCAATCGATATCGAATAATTGCAACAGGGCCGAGGCAGTTTCATTGTCTGATACCGCGGTTTCGAGCAGCCGGTGAGCGATCGAATTGATATCGTCAAAATCTGAATTCGAAATAAGTGAAGCCAAGGCGCTTGCTGCATCTTTGTGGCCGAGTGCCACGGCGCGGATATAATATTTTTGACTTAGATCTTCGTTTGATTTCACAAATCGCAGACCGATCCGATAAATCTCAGCTAAGAAATAACAGGCTTCATTTTCCACGCCAAGGTAACTTTGCCGCGCATCAGCCAAATCGCGCAAATAGCTGATTGCCTGATCGGCTTTAGTCTGAGTAACGTTTGCAGCTGATAGCCAGCTTGCTGCGACTTCCAATTTCGCCCAGCTATCACCTTGTTGCGCGACCGTTTGGAGATAGTGCAGATGAGCTGGTTTATCAGTCGCATGCTCCCGCAGCTTAACCAAAAAGCGATCCGTTTCCGGATAGCCCGTCGGTTCGCTCGGCTGGCTTCGGTCCACGGCCGGTTTAAGCGTCACTGCAGACGGGCCGGGGAGGTCAACTTTCTTATTTATTGGACCGGCATCTTTCGGTGTTGCCGCTAAATCTAGATCAGTTATTGGCGGTGGCATTGATGAGGGTGGTGGCGGTTTAGGTGGCTCGCCGATTTTAAATTTTGGCCGCGGAGGCTTATCGCGTTCAAAAACAGCTTGCCGAGTTGGGTCGGGGCGGTTTTTTTCTACAGTTTCCTGGTTGTTAAAATGGTCAAAAGTGGAGGCCGTCGATCTTATAATTTCTGGCTCATCCCCCGTTAACCAATCATCCAAAAACGTTCCTGACTTTTCGATTGAAGAACTTGGTGTTACTAGATTTTGGTCGTGCGATGCTAAGTTCTCAGCTGGGTCTGGCGGCGCTGTTTGCCCTCCAGCCGGAACCGCTTCGTCGGCTTTAGGTTGCCATTTTATATCACTGGGACCTCTGCTGGTGCGGTAAAGCATGGGGTCTTCACCAAATCTGTTATGGCCCAAGCTGCCACGAATGAAACCGGCTTCGACAAAAATCCAAACGCCGATAACGCCGGCAGCAAAACCCCAGGCCGCTATCCAAGGATGATTGCCAAATACCTGCCAAGATACGAAGAGGCCGCTGACCGGTAACACGAATAACAATTGAAAGGAACCGGCGTGATCACGATCATGCAACCGCTTGGCAAGGCCGGCGGTAAGTAGCCAAAATACCAAGCTAAAACCGGTAAAAGCGACGACGTCGCGAAAACTCATATCGGTTGGTAGCAAACTTATCAGAAGAATTAAAATTGCTGACGGAAATAACGTTTTCAGCCAGAACGCCGGCCTGTCCATGCGCCCGCGGTACGAGAAAAGAGCGTGAAGTAGATGCATTTCAACTACATTCTACGTCTATCCGGCCCTCACATTTATGGTATGGCCTGAAATTAGACGCGGTTTCCTCCAAAGTTTTCCAGCAAGATATTACAGTATTCTGAAAGAATCGCCATTGCTCTATAAGTAGTGCATTTTGATGCTATTTTCGCTTTAATTTCTAGGTCAGCGTCGACATCCTAACGCATAAAGCAGCCTCCGGTTTGGTCAAATTAAATCCTATTTATCAAATAGTTCTTTACCCTATTGAAATCATTGAAAATTTAGTATCATACACGATATGTGAAATAGCCTTACGGCCTAGGGCTAGGTGGATCTAGATGATCGGAGGAGATTTGTCAGCAAACGCAAATACGATATTGGTTACCGGCGGCGCCGGCTATATTGGCAGTCATGCCTGTAAAATGCTGGCTAATTCCGGCTTCACGCCGGTTGTCGTCGACAATCTATCAACCGGGTTTGATTGGGCGGTACAGTGGGGCGAGCTTGAAGAATGCGATGTGCGCGATGGCGAGCAACTCAGTCAGATATTCAAACGTCACCAACCGGCTGCGGTTATGCATTTTGCAGCCAAATCCTATGTCGGAGAATCCGTTGAAAAGCCCGATCTATATTACAATAACAACGTCATTGGGACGATGACTTTGCTGGACACAATGCGCCAACATGGCATCCCACTTCTGGTTTTTTCAAGCACTTGCGCAACTTACGGATCACCTAAGACCAATCCGATAGATGAAAACCACCCCCAAAAGCCGATAAATCCCTATGGCATGAGTAAATTTATTGCCGAACAAATGATGGCTGATTACAGCCGGGCATTTGGGCCAGATTATAATTTGCGCTTTGCCGCCTTACGGTATTTCAATGCAGCTGGTGGTGATCCCGACACCGAGATCGGCGAAGCGCATGATCCGGAAACCCATCTCATTCCGCTGGTGCTTGATGCAGCGGCCGGTCGGCGCGACAACATCCGCATTTTTGGCACCGATTATGATACACCAGACGGCACCTGCATCCGGGATTATATTCATGTCACGGATTTAGCCGAGGCTCATGTGCTGGCCTTAAAATATTTGCTGCAAGGTGGCGATTGCCAGTTTCTAAATCTTGGTAACAATCAAGGTTTCTCAGTTCGCGAGATTATTGAAACAGCTGAGAAAGTTATCGGACGACCGATTGAAATCGAAGAGACTGAACGCCGGGCGGGAGATCCAGCTGAATTAGTGAGTGGTTCGACTTTGGCCAAAGAGATCCTCGGCTGGCAGCCGGTGCGCGCCGACATTGCGATACAAATTGAAGATGCCTGGCGGTGGCACATGAAATATTTTCACCATAACTGACGGTTAGACGCCGTGATAATTATTTCCAGGTTTTTATTGAACAATCTGATGCCAAAAAAGCCCAGAATACTTGGATTATTTAGCTTCCTGAATGGCCTGCCAGATACGCTCAGGCGAAGCCGGCAGATCGAGGTGTTTAACCCCAACGACCGCCAAGGCGTTCATGATAGCGTTCATCAAAGCCGGCAGGGCGCCAACCGTGCCCGCTTCACCGGCGCCTTTGACACCAAGCGGATTTAACGCCGTCGGCACCGCATGGCTCTCAATTTCAATCGGTCCGAAATTATCGGCTCGCGGCATCGCATAATCCATGAACGATCCGGATAGCAGCTGACCTGATGATTGATCATAGACCACTTGTTCCATCAAAACCTGGCCAACACCTTGGGCAATGCCGCCATAAATTTGGCCTTTCAATGTCAGTGGATTGATAACCGTGCCAACATCATCGACAACGCTATAATTGAGAATCTCGACTTCACCGGTTGCCGGATCAATTTCCACTTCGCAAACATGACTACCGTTCGGGAAGGTGTCTTGCTTGGGCGCAAAAGTACCCGACTCGATGAGACCGGGCGCCATTCCTTCCGGTAATTGAGCCGGCTTGAAAGACGCCATAGCGATTTCCGTAATTGTTAAGGAACGGTCTGTGCCAACGATGGCAAACACGCCATCGGCAAATTCGATATCACTTTCGCCGGCTTCCAGCAGATGGGCGGCGATCTTGGTGCCTTTGGCGATAATCTTTTCGGATGCCCGGTAAAGCGCCGAGCCCCCGATCACTGCCGAACGTGATCCCATAGTGCCGGTACCATGGGCTACCAGATCGGTATCACCGTCAACAAAACGCATGTCTGCCAGCGCCACACCTAACGTCTCGGCAGCTATTTGCTTATACATAGTCTCGTGGCCTTGACCTTGATTCTTAGTTCCCATCAGCAAGGTTACTTTGCCGGTTGGGCTAAAGCGGATTTCGCCAAATTCAGGCGCCGGTGAGCCGGCCCGTTCAATCGCATTGGCAATACCGATACCGCGCAGTTTACCGATTTGATCTGAAGCTTCACGCCGTCCGGCAAATCCTGCATAGTCAGACATCGCCAACGCTTTTTCCATGACGGTTGGAAAATCACCGCTGTCATAATTGAAGACCAATGAGGTTTGATACGGCAGGTCTTCCGGCAGGATAAAGTTTTGCCGGCGCAGCTCAGCCGGATCGATATGAATTTCCCGCGCCGCTTCATCGATCAAGCGTTCAATGACATAGCTTGCTTCGGGCCGTCCGGCCCCGCGATAGGGCGCCGTCGAATTGGTATTGGTCATCGCACCCGTAACCGCAACATAAGCAGCCGGAATATCATAGACCCCGACGATGCCGCCAATATTGCCAAAGCCAGCCTGGATATTTCGCATTGATGAAATATAGGCGCCGACATTGTTGGTTGAACTGGCGCGAAAGCCGATGAAATTATGATCCACATCGAGCGCCAATTCGGCTTCGAAAATAACATCCCGACCATGCTCATCCGCTTGGATCGCTTCACTGCGCTCGCAGGTCCACTTAACCGGACGCTTGAGTTTCTCTGACGCCCATAAAGTCAGGCGGTGCTCGACATATTGTGGCCCTTTGGTACCAAATGCCCCACCAATATCACCAGCCACAACACGCAGCTGGGCTTCCGGGATATGCAGTATTTCATTGGCTAAAAGATCACGCATGCGGTGGGGATACTGCACATCGACATGAATGGTATAGCGCTCAGACTTGTCGTCATAGGCGGCAAGTGCGCCACGGACTTCCATAAAATGGGCATAGACCCGGGTGATAACAAATCGCCGCTTGATGATTTGGGCAGCTTGATCAAAGGCCGCCGCTGCTGCCGCTTTGTCACCGGCCTCATGGAGAAAGGAAATATTGTCCGGGCATTCCTCCCAGACAGCAGCACTTTCCGGGTTTAGACTTTCAGCAGTCGAGGTTACTGAATTTAGAGGTTCAAACTCAATGTCTATGAGCTCGGCGGCATCTTTGGCCTGATCAATCGTCTCGGCAACGACCATGGCAATGGGATCACCGACATAGCGAACTTGGTCCGTGACCAGCCCCGGGTGAGCTCGCGTAAACATAGGGCTGCCGTCGGGTCGCTTTTTTTGCACTGCCATACTGGGTGTACCGAGCCCGTCGGCAGCCACATCTTGGCCGGTATAAACCGCCAACACCCCAGGCGCCTCGGCTGCCGTGCTGGCATCGAGCGAGACTATTTTTGCCTTGGCATGAGGCGAGCGAAATATGACCGCGTGGGATTGATTGGGCAGATTTACATCATTGACGAAATTACCTTTACCCCGCAACAAACGCGGATCTTCTTCGCGGCGAACCGCTTGCCCGATGCCAAATTGTCCCATGAAAATCCTCGTTTAGTAAATCAAACTGTTAGTATGCCGCCACGGAAGGCGGGCCTGGACTATCCTTAATCCTGGGCAGCAATCTCTTCAATTATGTTGGTGCGGATTTTATTGATCACTTTGGTGAAGTCTTTAATTTCTTTTTTGCTGATGCCCTTGGCTGCCACATCATTAACGCTCATCGC
>JABIIH010000048.1 GCA_018649245.1 Rhodospirillaceae bacterium
GATAATCAACGGCTGAGATGTGCGCGGCAGCGGCAATGTCGGCGAGGGTCATTTGTTCCCCGGCGAGCCAAAAGCGGCGGTCGGTCAAGAACGTAATATAGTCGAGATGGGTATGAATGTTGGCTTGGGCTGCTCTGATCTCGCGCGAATCGGGCTCGCCCAGTCCTAAAAACCGCTTCATAACTTTTTCGTTGACCAGTTTGTCGGTAACTTCAAAATTAAATTTTTGATCAAACCAGGCGACCAGCCGCCGCACTTCAGCGCGGTCATAGGGACGTTTGCCAATGAGGTTGGGTTCGGGGGTTTGTTCTTCGAGATATTCACAGATCGCCATCGAATCGGCGAGCACGGTATTGTCCGGCTCAACCAGAACCGGTACTTCACCAGTGGGATTGAGCGCCAGAAATTCGTGCCGCCTTTCCCAGGTTTGCTCAACCTCCATGCGAAAGTCGAGATTTTTCTCGGCCAGAACCAATCTCACCTTGCGCGAGAAGGGTGACAGCCAAAGATGATAGAGTGTCCGCATAGGTCCTTATTATATCCCTAGTTGAATAAGGTAAACAGCGAAGCGGCAGAAAGGCACAATCTTTTAGAAATGGTTGAGTTTTGTGCGCTCATTTAATAAATAATTAGCGTTCGTGCTGCTATTCCTGCAGAACAACTCAAACCGCTAAAACGTAAATTTAGAGAATTACCGACGTGCCGTTCGTTCAAATTTTAATTCTTGCCGCTGTTCAAGGCATTACAGAGTTTCTGCCGATCTCCTCATCCG
Organism: Rhodospirillaceae bacterium; assembly: GCA_018649245.1. Lineage (GTDB taxonomy): Bacteria > Pseudomonadota > Alphaproteobacteria > Rhodospirillales > UBA2165 > TMED23. Next base: position 773 of record JABIIH010000048.1, read on the forward strand.
GTCATCTTATTCTGGTGCCAAAATTAGGCGGCTTGGCGGATCAGGGTTTGTTGATGGATGTCGCCGTCCATGTCGGCACACTGGTGGCGGTGATGCTGTATTTTTGGCGGGATATGATCGGCATGACCGGAGCCCTGGCCCGCAGCTTCCGTCAATTATCAAATCAACGCAAACTTGACTATGAATTTTGGCTGTTCGTCAAATTAGTGCTGGCCACTTTGCCGGTGATTGTAGCCGGATTTTTGGTCAACGAATATATGGGCGCTGATCTTCGGACTTTGGAGATTATCGGCTGGGCGACCTTGGTCTTTGGTATCGTGCTTTATATTGCCGACAAAATGAATATGACGGTGCGCCAAATGGAGCATATTTCCTATGGCGGCGCCTTCTTTATCGGTTTGTTGCAGGTGCTGGCGTTAATTCCTGGTACCAGCCGGGCCGGTATTACTATGACGGCAGCCCGGTTCCTCGGCGTTGAGCGCCAGGATGCCGCGCGGTTTTCGCTATTGCTCTCGATCCCAACGATCATCGGGGCGGGTGCCTTAAAAGGCTATGAGCTTTATAAATCAGGTGATCCGGTGTTGCTGAACGACGCCATCACGGTGGCCGGTTTGTCGTTTCTATTTGCGCTGGTGGCAATTTCATTGCTGATGGTTTGGCTGCGCCGGGCCAGCTTTACGCCTTTTGTCGCCTATCGGATATTACTCGGCGGGGCGTTGCTCTACATTGCCTATGAAGCCCCGAATTTCACCTTTTAATTAGTTTGCGACCACGCCACTTTCATCGGCTTCGATCTCGAAGGCGGCTTTCATCAGCGCTTGGGTATAGGCTTCTTGGGGATTATCAAAAATGGTGTCGGCTGAACCGGCTTCAACGACTTCGCCTTGGCGGATGACGATGATGTCATGGGCGAGGGCGCGGACGACCTTCAAATCATGGCTGATGAAAATATAGCTGAGTTTGTGGCTGACCTGAAGAGCGCGTAAAAGTTCAACAATTTGTGCCTGCACTGACATATCAAGAGCCGAAGTTGGCTCATCCAGCACGATCAAGCGCGGGCGCAGGACCAGGGCTCGGGCAATACAAATACGTTGACGCTGACCACCGGAGAATTCATGGGGGTAGCGGTCCATAGTGGAGGGATCAAGCTCGACCTCTTCCAGCACTTCGGCAACCAGCTTGCGGCGGTCTTCATAGCTCTCACCCAGTTTATGAACCAACAGGCCTTCTTCGATCACCTGGAAGATCGACATGCGCGGGCTCATGGAGCCGAAAGGATCCTGAAAGACGATTTGCATTTCCCGGCGTAAGGGCCGCATTGCCTTCGAACCGTATTTTTGCACCTGGTGGCCCATGAAATCGATTTCGCCTTTGCTCGATTCGAGTCGCAGCAAGGCCCGTCCAAGAGTAGATTTGCCGGAACCAGATTCGCCGACCACCCCCATAGTTTGACCTTCAACCAGCGTCATTGAAATGCCGTCGACGGCTTTAATGTGACCAACCGTGTGTTTGATGACGCCGCGCTTGATTGGGAACCAGACCCGAACATCGTCCGCCTTCATCACCTCAGGGGCCATCGGTTTAACTGGATCAGGCCGCCCTTTAGGTTCGGCGGAAAGCAAATGCTGGGTATAGTCGTGGCTGGGATTGGCGAACAAGGCCTTGGTCTCGTTATGCTCAACCACTCGGCCTTCGTTCATGACATAGACTTTATCAGCCATGCGCTGGACGATACCGAGATCATGGGTAATCATGAGCAGACCCATATCGAGCTTGCGGGTGAGCTCTTTTAGCAATTTCAACACCTGGGCCTGGATGGTGACGTCTAGCGCGGTGGTCGGTTCATCGGCGATCAGCAGTTCCGGTTCATTGGCAAGCGCCATCGCGATCATAATACGCTGTTGCTGGCCGCCGGAAAATTCATGGGGGAAGCTATGGAGGCGGGATTTGGCTTCCGGCATACCCACCAGATCGAGCAGCTCTTCGACCCGGGCGCGGGCCTGGCTTGGCGTCATGTTTTTATGCAGATGCAATACTTCGTTGATCTGCTTTTCGATATTGTGCAGCGGATTGAGCGAGTTCAGCGGTTCCTGGAAAATCATCGAAATGCGATTGCCGCGAATCTTGCGCATTTGTTTTTCGCCGGCCTGCATCAGTTCTTCACCATCAAATTCGATACTGCCCTGCGGGTGCCAGGCAACCGGATAGGGCAGCAGTTGCATCACGCTCAAGGCTGTCACCGATTTGCCGGAGCCGGATTCGCCGACCAGCGCAATGGTCTCGCCACGTTCCATATCGAGCGAGACGTTTTGCACGGCTTTAACCTCTGCGTCGCCTTTGCCGAAACTGACCGATAGATTGCTGACTTTTAGGAGGCTGCTCATCTGATCAATTCCTAAAAGTCTTGCGGGGATCAAGGGCGTCGCGCACCGCTTCACCAATAAAGATCAACAAGCTCAGCATCACCGACAGCACAACAAAGGTTGAGATACCGAGCCAAGGCGCTTGCAAATTTGCTTTGCCCTGATTGAGCAATTCACCCAAGCTTGCCGAACCTGGCGGCAAACCAAAGCCTAAGAAATCCAATGAGGTCAAGCTGGTGATGGCGCCCGATAGAATAAACGGCATAAAGGTGACCGTCGCGACCATGGCGTTGGGCAGGACATGTTTGAACATAATTTTGCGTTTGGAAACACCCAGCGCTTGGGCTGCCATAACATAAGTAAAATTCCGGCCGCGCAGAAACTCCGCTCGCACCACACCCACCAAGGCCAGCCAGCTGAACAGCAACATTATTCCCAGCAACAACCAAAAGCTCGGCACAAACAGGCTGGCCAGAATAATGAGGAGCAACAGTGTTGGCAGGCCGGACCAAATCTCAATAAAGCGTTGGAATAAGAGATCCACCAAGCCACCGGAATAGCCCTGCCAGGCGCCCGCCGCGACACCGATAATGGAACTAAAGATGGTCAAAATCATGCCAAACAGCACGGAGATCCGAAACCCGTAGAGCAGACGGGCGACGACATCCCTGCCTTGATCATCGGTGCCGAGCCAATTCTGCAAAGTTGGTGGCGAGGGGGCCGGGCTCGGTAAATTATAAACAATGGTGCCAAAGCTATAGGGGATGAGCGGCCAAACGACCCAGCCCTTCTCTTCGATCAACTCGATGACTTCCGGGTCGGAATATTCCGCTTCGGTTTCGAAATCGCCGCCGAAAGTAGTTTCTGGATAAGAGATCAAGACCGGCACATATAAGCCGCCGTCATAATTAACCAGCAATGGTTTGTCATTGGCGACCAGTTCGGCAAACAGCGAAATTAAAAACAGCGCCAAGAAAAGCCAAAATGACCAATAGCCGCGTTTATTGGCTTTGAAATTGGCGAGGCGGCGCTGATTGATCGGGGTCAGGGGTTTCATCTGCTTGATCAAACCTCATTCGCTTCAAAATCGATCCTGGGATCGACGACGTGATAGGCAATGTCACCGATGAGGGCCATGATGAGACCCAAAATGGTGAAGACATAGAGCGTGCCGAACATCACCGGATAGTCACGATTTATCACTGCTTCAAAGGCCAACAGACCAAGGCCGTCGAGGGAGAAAATAATCTCAATCAGCATTGAGCCGGTAAACAGGATGCCGATAAAGGCGCTCGGGAAACCGGCGATTACGATCAGCATTGCGTTGCGGAAAATATGACCGTAGAGGACGCGTTTTTCTTCCAGGCCCTTGGAGCGCGCGGTGACGACATATTGCTTGTTGATCTCCTCGATAAAGGAGTTCTTGGTCAGCATGGTGAGGCTGGCAAATCCGCCAATAACCAGGGCGGTGATTGGCAGGACCATATGGTGGAGATAATCCAGCACTTTACCTATGATCGATAATTCATCCCAATTGGGCGAGGTCAGCCCTCGCAGGGGAAAAATATCCAGAAAACTGCCGCCAGCAAAAAGCACCACCAGCAAAATGGCAAAGAGAAAACCCGGGATCGCATTACCGATGATGACGACAACGCTGGTCCAAATATCAAAGCCGTCACCATCACGCACAGATTTGGCGATGCCTAAGGGGATTGAGATCAAATAGACCAGTAGCGTCGTCCAGAGACCTAAGGAAATTGAGACCGGCATTTTATCGATCACCAGATCGACGACTTTGCGGTCACGGAAAAAGCTCTCACCGAAATCAAAGACAGCGTAATTCTTGATCATCTCAATAAAGCGGATATGAGCCGGCTTATCAAAACCGTAGAGTTTCTCGATCTCTTTGATGAATTCCGGATCAA
>JABIIH010000047.1 GCA_018649245.1 Rhodospirillaceae bacterium
GACTTCATCAGGGCCAGCGGTAATAGTTCCGCGCAAACAGGCCGGACACATGACCGCTCCCCACTGGATCATCTAAGTTCATTTTTATCTTGCAAAAAAGGAGCCGTCCACACATGACAGTGCCATAAGCGGACATCGAACGGCTTAACTAACTATTTTTAAATTTACCTGCTGGAAATATTTACCAACTGCAAACTAAGTTGCACGTAACCAATTCCATTTTTTTATTGTGACAAAAAATACCTATGTATGATAGGTATATTAGAAACAAACCATAAGAGCTGCCGGTTAGCTTATGCTAACTTTAGACAGCCCCGATAAAATTTAATCAACAGGAGAGTTTCATGTCTAAATTGGGTCAAACAGGGAAAATAAAATTAACCGTAATCGCGGTTGCAACTTCATTTGCTTTAACATCATCACTTTTCGCGGTAAAAGCAGCCGAAGCTGCCTCACTGACAATGAAGATTGGCACGCCGACCATCAATGATACGCAACACGAATGGATGAAGCGTTTTAAGGCGCGCATTGAGAAAAAAAGCGGTGGCGATATTACCGTTAAACTTTTTCCGGCAAGTCAGCTGGGTCAAATTCCACGTATGATCGAAGGACTGCAATTCGGCACCATAGAGGGCGTTGTTGCGCCTTCCGCTTTTTTTATCGGCGTTGATAAGTTCAATTCCGCGCTGGCCGTTCCAGGTCTGTTTAAGGATGTAAATCATTGCTGGCGCACCTTTGGCGATCCGGAATTTCGCGCCATCATGTTTCCGTTGATGGAAAAGAAAGGCATCACCGCGATCAGTATAATGTGTACGGCGCCGCAGGCTTTTTTGACCAAAAAGAAAATCAGCAGTTTGACCGACCTTAAGGATCTGCGGATTCGCGTCTTGGCTTCACCGCTCGAAATCGGCCCATTGAAAGCCGCCGGCATGAAGCCCGTGCCAATGCCTTTGGGTGAGGTGGTGCCAGCTTTGAAACAAAATTTGATCGATGGCGTGAGCTCCATTCCAGTTCTTTTCGGTAAGTTGAAAATGGACACGATGGCAAAAAATATCACAACTTCCAGTCTGATTTACTTTGGCGTGCCGACCTATGTCAGCATGAAATTCTGGAATAAACTTTCCGGCGCCCAAAAGAAAATGATGCTGACCGAAGCCCGCGCTGTTGAAAAAGAAGTGCGGCCTTGGAATGATAAAGCCAATGCCGGCGTTTTGGCCGGCTGGAAAAAACGCGGCGGTACAGTGGTTGATCTCCCGCCTGCAGATCAAGCTAAATTAGCCTCAATTGCCAATAAAACAGCGGCTAATTTCATTGCTAAAAATGCCAAGCTAAATGGTTTTTTCCAAAAAATTAATGCCATCGTTCAACGACATAAATAATTACAGGTATCAGATAAAAGGGCGGCTGCGGTCGCCCTTTTTTTGTCGGAACTCAAAATCATTAGTTGTTCTCCAAACCAACTAGATAGATAATTTAGTCATGGTAAAAGCTAACCCCATTGAGCTGATCGCAAAGCATTACGACAATCTGCTTTTGACGATTAGAATTCTCCTCGGTGTGTTAATGCTAGCCGCCATTGCGATAAACTTCGCCAATGTTATTGCCCGCCGGATTTTCGATGCACCGTTCATATGGGCCGAAGAGATTATGATATATATCATTGTTTGGATGGTTTATTTTGGTGCCGTCCTGGTCAGCTGGCACGGTCGCCATCTGCGCATGGATCTCTTGTCTTCGAATTTAAAGGGTTGGCCGGGCCTTTTTGTCAATTGGCTGGCACTACTGATTATGGTTGGCTTAAGCCTCTTTGTGGTTTTCCATTCTTACAACATTATTTTGACCTTCATCAGTACCGGTCAGGAGAGTATCGCCGCCAGTATCCCCATGTATATTCCGCATATCGCCATTCCAATTGGCTTTTCATTGATCTTCATCGGCACCATCATCGGCGCTAAATGGCAATGCTTGGGAAGGCCGCCGCCCACCCGGCACCATGCTATTTCAGAGCAATCAGCAGAGGAGAACTGATTTGCTTTGGATTATGCTCCTGATGCCAATTGTTCTCCTGACTCTCGGTGTGCCAATTTTTATCATCCTCGCGGCGACCTCGGCGGTGGTGCTGTTTTTTAATGATATTCCGGGTGCAATTGTCCACCAGAATATGTTCGGCGGCATCAGTATATTTTCGCTTTTGGCGGTGCCCTTTTTTATTTTTGCTGGTGAGCTGATGGGTAAAGGCGGCATGTCTAAGCGATTGGTGGCATGGGCATTGTCAATATTAGGCGGGCTCCGCGGCAGCCTGCCTTTGACCACAGTCGGGACCTCAACTGTTTTTGGCGCCATTTCCGGCTCTAGTGCGGCGACGGTTGCGGCGGTTGGCCGGCTGGTTTATCCCACGCTTCGGCAAAAGGGGTATAACGAAAAATTTGCCACCGGCGTTGTAACTTCTTCGGGCGCCATCGCCATCGTCATTCCACCATCAATCGCTATGATTCTCTATGGCGTCTCAGCCGAGGAAGACATCGCCAAGCTTTTTATTGCCGGTATTTTACCCGGCTTGTTTATGGCCTTGGTGATGGGAATTTATATTTATTTCTATGCCCGGGTTAAGGGGATCAGAGAATCTGAAGGGTTCAGTTTCCGAAAATTCGCCGCTGCAACCAAAGACGGTATATGGGCGCTCGGCAGTCCGTTCGTTATCTTGGGCGGCATTTATACGGGCTGGTTCTCGCCAAGTGAATCCGGTGGCGGTGCGTGTGTTTATGCAATTTTAGTGACCCGCTACATTTATCGGGAAATTGATTGGCACGGCATTTGGGAGGTCGCAATCAGTTCAGCTTATCTGACGGCTCAAGTGCTCATCATTGTTGCGGCTGCCAGCATTTTTTCATGGTTATTGACGGTCAGCGGCGTGCCGCAAACGGTCGGCAGTTTTATCACCGAATTGAAAACCGAGCCCTGGCTCGTCTTATTGGCAATAAATATCTTGCTGCTCATCGTTGGCAGTGTGCTAGATCCAAACTCCGCGATCTTGGTTCTGACACCCTTATTGGTGCCGATCATCAAATTGATGGGCATCGACCCCATTCATTTTGGCATTATCATGACGGTCAATTTGGCCATCGGCATGTTTACGCCTCCGTTTGGCCTCAATATTTTTGTTGCCCAGGCGGTGTTGAAAGCGCCGCTGAAAAGTATTTATCCGGGCTTGGTGCCCTTCATCATCCTTAACATCTTTATTTTGATGTTTGTCACCTACCTGCCGGAAATGTCACTTTTCCTGACCCGCTAAACCAATATTAGGAGCGGTCAATCCGCAGCTGAGCCCGCTTGGGAATTTCGAATTCAGGCAGCCCGACTTCTTTCCAGACGTCCAGTGCTTTCATCATAATGTCCTTTGGCGGTAGAGAATACTCACCGGCATCAATCGTCTTCGTTGCATCGATGACTACTTTGCTGCCCATATCCTGCATTTTATTATCGATGCGGACTGAGGGGTCCATTCCCATTGGGAAAAATACGTCATCAATAATGATCGTATCCCGAACCGGGTGATAGTGAGAATTCATCGCCCATTCGAGATGGAGCGGATCACGTATATCAACATCCTCATCGACCACCGTAATGCGCTTCAATGGTGACATATCGGCAATCAGGCGGCCAATTTTCTTGGCGTGGCCCACATGTTTGGGCGACATCGCAACGATGCAGTGCGCCAGCAGTCCGCCAAAGGTAAGATCGATATGAACGTCTTTGACGCTTTTATCAGCAAAATCTTCGCGTAACGTTTTGAGCACTAAAGGAGCATTCGTCATACTTTGCAGAACCGTGCTCTCGCTTGGGGGCATTTGACTGGTATAGCCATAGAAGATTGCGTCTTTGCGGTGGGTAATCGCGGTAATACGGGCCAGCGGTTTTGGTGCGACCGGCCCCATATACCCAGCGAATTCCCCGAACGGACCTTCATCGGCAAACTCACCCGGCAACACCTCACCTTCAATAATAAATTCAGCATCAGCGGGAACCATGATGTCACAGGTTTCACATTTAACTACCTTGACTGGTTCACCATTCAAGCCACCAGCGACATTAATTTCTTCTGTGCCGAAGGGCATATTTGCAACCGTTGCATAGTGAACGGAAGGGTCTGTTCCGATAACCCAGGCGATTGGTGCCGGCTTGCCTTTGTCAAGATACGTGCTGGCTTGCATGAAGCCGTGACGCCCAGGATTTATGTTGCAGATAACATGATTGTCATCCTTAACCATGGTGCGATAAACCCCCATATTTTGCTCACCCGTATCCGCATTATGGGTAACGGTAATCGATGTAATGTAGGGGGCGACATCCTTTCCCGGTGTCCAGGTGGGGATCGGTATATCACTCAGCCGAACGTCATCACCAATACGCACAACCTCCTTACAGGGCGCATCTTCAACCTCTTTTGGCGGAATTGGATTTAGCAGGGCCTGGGTCCATTTTTCGTTAACCTCATCGCGTGACACACCAAGTCCCAATGCATAAGTATGTGTCGAAGCACCAAGAGCTGCCGTAACCAGACGAAACTCAGATCCATCTACTTTATCGAATAAAAGCCCAAATCGATCATCATCAGGTAAGGCCTGAAAAGCCCATTTAGCCAAGGCTGCAGGCTCCCACGTTCGATCAACGGATTTAGTGATGCGCCGCAATAATCCCTGTTGCTCTGATACCGCCAAAAAATCACGAAACGTTCGATAAGCCATTGAATTTTCCTCGCCCTAGAAAAAGCAGTGTTTGAAGCACACTAAAAATACGGAGTAAATATATTACCTATCTTAAATAGGTAAGTAAATTATAACAGATAATTTCTTACTCTGAATCAGCGGTATTTTCGCCACGTTCGGCGAGTACTAACGCGAGGTCCGATTGCAGGATAAATCGGTTTAAAAAATCAAAAACTATTTGGAACTGTTCTCTGGTCATCCCGGCAAAAAGTTGATCGTTTATGGCACAGAGATATTCGGAGTGTTGATCAAGCAGTTCGTCACTGCGATCAGTTGTCGAAATACAAACAGCTCGGTTGTCACGTGGGTCGCTCTTTTTATCCAACAAATTTTTTTCGACCAATTGCCCGACTTCGGCGGTGATATGCGCTGGTGCAATATGCAGGTATTTACCGATTTCTTGAATACCGACACCTTTTCCTTTCTGCAAATGCCACACCGCAAGTAAAATTGAAAATTGCGAAGCATTTAACGACATCGCTCTGCCAACGGAACGGCGCATGGTCTGCAACCGGCTAGAAACCGCAAATAACTGGGTTATGAAATCGCGAAATTGGTCGTCCGACCCATCATTTAAGAGTTCAGGGCTTGATATTGTATTGCGGCGTACGGATTGTGTTGTTTTTATTTCCATAAAATTTAATTAACCAGTCTTTCAAAATAAATCAGTCCATATTTTAATCTAAATAATCCTCAATATCCACATTTCCCCAATCCTTTGGCCATACGCGTTCGAAATCAGCCGGGTCGAGGCGGCCTTTTATGGTCGCGTCGATACCCAACTTACCGGCCAGGCGGTTGAAGGGATCGCCGGGTATGGGCGTTCCCGATGGATCACCTGGATGTCCCCTGGTCCTGGGCACAATGGTGACATCGAGGGCCGGGTCCGCGCGTGAGGCGATGGCGTGATAAACTGAGCCCGGGTCATCCATATCAGTGTCTTCGGAGACGGCGACTGCAAGCTTGGCGTTGTTGTAAGGTGTGCCCATCAAAGTCAACAGCGCATCGCCGATGACACCTTCGCGGGGAATACCAGCAACTTGAATGACACAGGACAAGGCCCCGCCCCAAGTCGGGAAGCGGACATCGATAACTTCCACACCCATTTCGTTCAATTTATTGTACAGCACGGCTTCATGGCAGAGGCGGGGCAGCACTTGGTGATCAGTCTCCGGCACTGTTTGAACAGCGCGGTAAATC
>JABIIH010000046.1 GCA_018649245.1 Rhodospirillaceae bacterium
ATCAGCCCTCTGAGCGATGCACTTTGGATATTTGCAGGTTTTTCGACATTGGCCCAATCGTAAAAACTCGCTGCCAGATCAAGCGTGGAAACAGGGTCTTGGACAACTTTATTTTTTGGAATACCGGGGCCTTTAGCGATAAAACCCAAACGCAGGAGCCCTTCATAGGGCGTCGGCCCTTTGAGATAAAGCCCATGATCGCCCAGTAAATCACCATGATCCGAAGTAAAAATAACGATCGTGTTTTCCGCCAATCCTGACTCATCAAGTTTTTGCAGAATTTTGCCCACACCATCATCAATAAAAGCCAGCTCGCCGTAATAATTCGCTGTCATTTGCCGAAGCTGCCGGTCGGTCTGCGGTTGAATGCGGGAATAGTCCTGACGTAAAATGCGTTCCCGATCGCGTTTAGCCTGCGGCACACTCTCCAATGAGGCACGGTGCCACCACGGTCGAGCATCCAAATCTCGTTGATGATGTTTGGCTATATCAACTTCTTCTTCGTGATGCAGCCGGCTCCACGGTTCCGGGCAATCGAAGGGGTGATGTGGGTCCGGATAAGACGTCCACAGGCAGAACGGCTCGTTTTGATCGTGGCTCTCCAAATACTCAATCGTGCGATCCGTCACCCAAGTTGTCGAATGCCACTTGTCCGGTAATTTGGAAAACCAGGTTTGGGCGGCTTCCTGCTTGGGGCCGAAATCCTCCGCCCATAATTTCCAGGCTTCCCCCTCTTCTCCATGTTCCCAGAACCAGCGTTCAAAATGCTGACCCCGTGGCGGCTTTTCACAGGGCAGCAGATCGTGCCAATGGCCAAGGATCATCAGCTCGGCGTGTTCAAATCCCATATAGGGCCCATTCCAGGTTTCAGGAAAATCCGCCGAGCCCGCCCGACTTTCCGGTGCGCCAAAAGGTGTGCAATTTGGGTTCTCGCCAAAATGCGATTTGCCGATAAAAGCACTCTGATAGCCATTTTTTGATAATGTTCCAGCCCAGCCTTGTTCACCAATCTTCGGATCAAGACTAACATGATTGTCATAAACGCCGTGGCTTAAAGGCAACAGGCCGGTCAGCATCGAGGCACGAGCCGGCTGACAAACCACGTTTGGCGTGATGCAATTCGCAAATCGCGTGCCCGTCTCCGCCATCCGGTTAAGGTGAGGTGTCTTAACCCCGCGGCCCTCGAAACCGTAGCAATCAGCGCGGTGCTGATCTGACGTTATGAGCAGAATGTTTGGTTTCATAAGTTTTGTGTTCCGATTATCCGGTTAGCTTTCCACTGATTCAAAACCAGCCAATTGATAAGCTCCGCCAGCATGCGATGATTCACCGCCGGCACCACGGCGGACCATTTCAGTAATCCAGATTTCATCCCATTCGACATTGGCGAGATTAACTTCGGTGCCGAGCTCAGCGACCATCCAGCCGGTAACTTTATGTTTAAATTCGCGGCTTACGCCGGGCAAAATGACGACCGGCAGTTCAAATATGACGTCTTCCATTGGAAAACGCTCGACAATAGCGGCGATTAACTCGCTCCTGATTTCATCACCCGAGAAAAGTTCATACGCTTCGAGGAATACTTTCGAAGCACCGGCTTCAAAACAAATCTCAACATCCGCCAAAAATTGATCATCGTCGAGAACCCCTTCTTTCTTGCCAACTTCGCCTAAAACCTTGAGGCCAAAATCATCAACCGCCCGTCTGATGGTCTTTTTCTTCTCCTCGAGACTCCAATTCAACAAATTGTCCGAGATTTCCACGGCAGAAAAACCGAGGGATGCAATTTCCTCAAGAAAGGGATCAATATTACCCTGCAGATAGGCCAACTCGGCAAACAAACCACCTTGCGAGGTACTGATGTCATTTTTGCGATAAACTTCTAATTTTTTCTGCACGATTGACTTAGGCATTATCCCGGCTATCGATCCAGCGAGTTTGGCCATATCTATATAAAGGCCGGCCGTTTCAACGGCATCGGTCTGCAGACCAACCGGCAATCCCCAGTCGATCATCATTGTAATGCCCCGATCGCGCGGCTTGGCTTGGCGTGCGGGTAAGGGGATGGCTGAAAACGCTGTTTCGATATTCAACAGTATCTCCTTTTAAAAAATAGTTGTCTGAACAAGTAATATTTGTCAAAGTTAAAGAATAATCAGAGAAAATACCAGGGTATGGCTAAAAAATTCGATATTCGCGACCGACTCGGGTACCGGGTCCAAAACCTCGCCAATAAAATGATTTTATGGGGAGCGCGGAATTATGCCAAAAAATTTGATGCCGGGGTGCAAGAGTGGCGATGTCTTACGATATTAGCAAGATCAGGCAGTGGCACTGCCCGGGACATCTGTGAATTCACGATGATGGACAAAGGCAATGTCAGCCGGGCGATCAAAAAACTTGTTGCCGAAGGTCGCGTCAAAGAAAAGCCGGACCGGCAAGATAAACGCAGTACCGTGCTGATCCTGACTCCCAAGGGTAACGATCTCTATCAACGGATCAAACAGGAATCCGATGCACGGGAGAAAAAATTCTTGGCGTCGCTCACCGCTGCTGAACGAAAAGCATTACCGAATATCTTGACCAAACTGGATGGTGTGATCGAAGATTTGTTGCACGAACTGGGAGAGGCCTAGAACGCTATGCCCGCAAAAAATACCAACATTGTCGATTCCAGCCTGGTTGGTGAAGTTTGGCCGGCTGCCGCACCTGCCGAAGACCCGGTGTTGTATGGCCAGGCCGCGTTATCGCCGGAAGGTGCCTTTGAGGTGCGCTCTTATCAGACCTTTACACTTAAATATACCGTGGGGCGTTTCGGCCTTGACGATAATGGCAGCATCCGCGTGGTGTTTCGCTTTTTTGGAGATTGGGGCGGCTTGCAGATGGACGATCCCAAAGCGCCCAACTATGTCACCGCAATTACCAGTCTCGGCACCAAGCCCAGCTTAAATTTTCAACGGGTTGGTCATTCCCGACCCTGGATGAAAGCCCTGACGGCAGGGATTTCCGGCGGCTATTTGTCCGAAGGCGATACCATCACGATTACCTTTGGTGATACCAGCGGCGGCTCACCCGGTTTTAAGATGCAGACCTTCGTTGAAAGCGGCTTCGAATTCAAAGTGCTGGTCGACGCCTGTGCAGTTGGTCATTACGTACCGATCCTGGACAAACCTGCAATTTCGATTGTACCCGGACCACCTGCCGAGTGGCGGGCAGCGGTGTCGACCTTGCGGCGACCAGGCGAGACTTTTCAGCTCGGCGTTAAAGCCGAGGATGACTGGGGTAATCCATCTGATCAGGTTGAAGCAAAACTGCGGCTAGAAACAAGTGTGCCGGTCGAGAATCTACCCGCCACGGCGACCTTCGACAAAGGTCGGAAATCCCTGCTATTTGAAAAATTGTCAATCGCCGAAGAAGGCGAATTGCGAATTAAGATATTCGACGCCGACAGTGATGTACTGCTCTGTGAAGCTGGCCCCTTAATCATTGAAGATGGACCTTATGGCGGCTATTGGGGCGATCTCCATGGTCAAAGCGGCGAAACCATCGGCATCACCAATTCCCGGGAGTATTTCGATTTTGCCCGTGATTTAGCCTTCTTGGATGTCACCAGCCACCAAGCCAATGACTTCCAGGTCAATAATGCATTCTGGGAATTTCTCAACGAACTGACCGCGGCTTACAATAATGAAGGGCGATTTGTCACCTTTCCGGGCTACGAATGGTCAGGCAACACTTCAGTTGGAGGTGACCGCAATATATATTTCCGCGAAGAAGGCCGCCAGATCAGGCGCTCCTCTCATGCGCTGTTACCTGATCAATCCGACATCCACACCGATGCCAACGATGCGCGTGTGCTCTTTGATGCCCTCAAAGATGAGGATTGCCTGGCTTATGCCCATGTCGGCGGGCGCTATGCCGATATTGAGTTTGCCCATGATCCGAAGATCGAAACGGCGATGGAAATCCACTCAGCCTGGGGCACGTTCGAATGGCTGCTGACCGATGGCTTTCCGCTCGGCCACCGCTCCGGCGTGGTTTGTAACAGCGATGGCCATAAAGGCCGGCCAGGCGCCAGTTATCCCGGCGCCTCAATGTTTGGCGCTTATGGCGGATTGACCTGCTTTTATACGGAAGAGCTCAGCCGCGACGGCATTTTTGATTGCCTGAGAAAGCGCCATCATTACGGCACCACCGGCAATCGGCTGCATTTAACTGTCGACGCTGAGTTCAGGGGTGGCGGCAAGCTTTTTGATCTCGATCCGAAGGCCTTTGATGACGCTACTTCCAGCGATGTTACTTCAGCGATGATGGGCGATATCGTGCAAACCGATGATACCGGCGTCACTCTTAAAGTAATGGCGAATTCACCAACACCGATTGAACGCATCGAAATACGCAACGGCATGGAAGTCGTTAAAACATTGCGGGGTTATAGCGAAGCCGATCTCGGCAACCGTTATCGGGTGATCTGGAGTGGTGCTGAGTATCGCGGTCGGGGCCGTAATACCAGCTGGGTTGGTGACGCGACATTTAAAAATGCCAAAATCACGCGGATGGAAAAAATCAACGCCTGGAATCACGAACGGTTATTGGAAATTGACGGCGACAACCGCGTCAAATGGGATGCCATCACCACCGGCAATTACGGTGGCTTTGATGTCTGGCTGGATACTAGTAAAAGCGCGGAACTGAATATCGAGACCAATCATGGCTCGCTGAAATGTGAACTGGCCAAAATGGGTATCGAAGATATAGTTCTTGATTGCGGCGGCTTGGAAAGAAGGCTTAGAATACTGCGCTTGCCGGAAGAAAATCCACGCCGGGAACTTACTGGTGAAATTAAGATTAATTTATCTGCTTCGGGCGACAACCCTTTATGGGTCTGTGTCACCACGGAGGATGGTTTCCAGGCCTGGAGCAGTCCAATTTTTATCTTTAACTAATCAACAAATTAATGATAAGGTTGTACCAACAACTAAATAATAATAATTCGAACGACTAACAAGGGAGACTTAAAATGTCTAATCTAACTAAAATCACTACCCGCCTTGCAGTTGCCGGTATCGCAGCCGCTGCCTTTGCGGTCACTACATCCGCTCAAGCTGAGTGGAAACCTAAAGGTCCAATCAGTGTTATGATCGGCTTTGCCGCAGGAGGTGGTACCGACACCCAGGCGCGTTTGATCGCCGCTGAATTGGAGAAACGCAGAGGCTGGAAAATTATACCATCAAACGTTACCGGCAAAGGTGGCGTAGTGATGGCCCGCAAACTCAAAAAACTGCCAAATGATGGCCTGAGCATCGGCATGGCGGTAACTGAAGTGTTTGGATACAACATGCTGGCTTCCAAAAAGGCCGGCTACAAAGCAAGTGACTTTACTTATGTTGCCACAACGACAAGTTCGCAAATGGGCATTGTTGCTAATACGAGTAAAGGCTGGAAAACTTTTGCTGATGTGATCGCTGCCGCCAAAAAAGGGAAAGTATTCAAATTTGCCGGTATGAGCGCCAAACACGCCGACATTAATTTCCTGATCGAACAGAAATATGGTGTAAAATTCAACACGGTGGTGTTACGTGGCGGCCGGAAAGTCATGAACGCCATCACTGCCGGTGATGTTGATTTGGGTTACGGCGCCGGTATTCAGACCAAGGCTGTCCTGGCCGGTAAAATGGTTAATCTCGCCTCAGGCCTTGGCGAACGCCTCCGGATTTCACCTAATGCGCCAACGCTGATGGAAATGGGAATCCCCTATGCAATTGGCGCGAAATTTATTTTTGTCGCACCAGCCGGTATCCCGGCAGATGCCCGCAAGGCCCTCGGTGATGCAATAGGCGAAGTTATCAACGATAAAACCACCAAAGCCTCGCAGTTTGTCAGTAAAGCCTATGGCGGCCCGGATGTCGTGACTGGCGCAAAATTGGATGCTTATATCAACAATGAAATCGTTATCGCCAAGACTTTAATGAAAGTTATGAACTAAAACAAAAGGGCTGGGATTTACTCAGCCCTTTTTTTTCGCTTAACTGGCGTATGCAAAAAGCACCTTGGACAGTCGGCCTAGCGCTTTTCCTTGCGCTGGGGTCGCTGTTGACCCTTTTTATCTGGATTCCGAATGACATCGAAACTGGTGTCATTGAAACCTTCCGTCGCCGTGTAACCATTGGCGATGCCATGGCACCGACGATGATGGCCATCGGCATTCTCACCGTGTCAATATTAATGGGGGTGCTGGCAATTGTCAGACCCGAGCCATATTCTAAAGGCGTTAAAGAAGGACTCGACAAACACAGCCTGTCTTTTCTCCTGCGTCTAACTATTGCCATCGGTCTCGGGCTCGCCCTGATGATCCATACCGGCCCGCTGGTAGTTGATCTGGTTAATCTGCTGGGTGGCGATCTCGGTTCGTACCGGCTGCAAAAAGCAACCTTCCCGTATAAATATATCGGCTATATTACCGGCGGTTTCGTCATGGTTTTTGGCGTTATACGGGTGGTCGAAAATCGCTTCACTGCAAGTGCCGCCTGGGTGTCAATCTTCGCCGTTATCGTGATGACAATCTTGTACGATGTGCCGTTTGACAATCTCCTGCTGCCGCCAAATGGTAATTAACTATGGGTTTGCTTGATCATATTTGGCTGGGAATTGTCACTGTTTTTACGGCCGATCCGATGTTTTCAATTTTAGGATTGCCAATTTCCACCACCATCGTAATGGTGATATTGGGTTTTCTCGGCGGTATTTTCGTTGGCGCGACGCCCGGTATTGGCGGTCCGTTTGCGATGGCGATCTCGCTGCCCATTCTGATTTCCATATTTGGCTTTAATCCAGACGCCTTGCTGCCCGTGTTGGGTTTTTTGGTCGGCATCATGAAAGGCTCAACCATCGGCGGCGCCGTACCGGCCATTTTATTTAATA
This sequence comes from Rhodospirillaceae bacterium, assembly GCA_018649245.1. Classification (GTDB taxonomy): domain Bacteria; phylum Pseudomonadota; class Alphaproteobacteria; order Rhodospirillales; family UBA2165; genus TMED23. The sequence continues at coordinate 6,922 of JABIIH010000046.1, forward strand.
CACCCGGCACGCCGGATTCATTGATGACGACTCTGGACGGTTATCCAATGACTAAAAAAGGCAAACCGGGAAAAGCCCTCCGCATTGCCCATTTTTCCTCCGTCTCCGGCGATACGTTCTCAGATATCGTGCTGATCACCTGCGCGCCCTTTCTGGCCATCCTGGTCGAGAAATTTCTCGATTTCCCCGAAAAAGCAGCCCTGATTATTTTATCACTGGCCTTCGTATCTGCGGTCGTCGGCGCCAACGTCTGGAAAGGTCTAGTGGCCGCGTTCTTGGGCATGTTCATGGCCTATATCGGCACCGGAGAAGACGGCTATTCACGGTTATCGCTGGGCAACGACGATTTAGCCGGCGGCTTTCCCCTCATCAGTGCCGTGCTGGGTGTGCTGATTATTGGTGAAGTGTTTAAAGCGCTTGAGGAAATGTGGCGTGAAATGCGGGAAACCGCAGCCATTACCAATATTGAAGCAACGGGCGATCAAAAATTACGGCTGAGCGATATCCGCCGCATTCTTCCCTTTATTGGCATCTCCGCCTCCATTGGCACCATGGTCGGGGCCTTGCCGGGCATTGGCTCGACCCTGGCGGCAACGCTCGGCTATGCAACAGGGCGTAAGGTCTACAAGGGCGATACCCCGTTCGGCGAAGGCGCCCCGGAGGGCATCGCCGCCACTGAGGCCGCCAATAGTGCGGTTGCCGGGGCAAATTTAATCCCGGTTTTATCTTTAGGTATCCCCGGCAACGTTTCCGCCGTATTCATTCTGCTGGCGACCGAGACAATCAGTGGCTTTAACCCGGGTCCCGCCGTTTTCAGATTGGTGCCGGATCAGATTAACCAAGAGATGGTCTATGCCTTTGGCCTTTTCACCGCGATGATTTTTGCCAATGGCCTCAATTGGACTTTTGGTGGTGTGTTCATGCGTTGGATGGGCGTGATGGTTAAGATTCCCAAGCAGCGCCTCTTGCCAATCGTCCTGCTACTGACCCTAACGGCGATCTACGTACAGCAAACCAGTATGTTTGCAGTCTATGTCACCCTTGGTTTTGGTCTGCTCGGCTATGTGATGCGCAAACTACGGATTTCGGTATTGCCTTTTGTCATTGCCTTTATTCTTGCTAACAACCTGGAGGAAGCCATGCGGCAAGCTTTTGCCGTCACCGGCGCGGATCCATGGTTCCTGTTTGCCAGTCCGATCTCCATCACATTTATTGCTTTGGCGGTTGTCGTGGTCATCTTTTTTGCCCGTAATCAAAAGGATTTGAGTTAATTAAATGAAACCGCAGAACATCCTCTACATTATGTCGGACGAGCATAATCCAAAAATGCTCGGCTGTTACGGGCACGACCAGGTGCAAACCCCCAATCTCGATAAGCTGGCTGGCCGTGGCACCCGCTTTACCGCCCATTATACCAATTCACCGATTTGCATACCGGCCCGCGCAGCCTTTGCCACCGGACGCTACACTCATGAAACCAAATATTGGGACAATGCCCTGCCCTATGACGGTGAGATAAAGGGCTGGGGCCATCGCCTGCAAGACGAAGGCTACCGGGTCGAGTCTATCGGCAAGCTGCATTACCGTCATGAAGATTTAAATACCGGATTTTCCAAACAGCATCAGCCGATGCATGTTATGGATGGCATCGGTCAGGTCTGGGGCTCGATCCGTGATCCATTACCGGACGAGCGACCGGCCAAGATGCTCAAGGAAACCGGCCCCGGCGAGTCCAATTACAATCGTTATGACCGTTCAATTGCGGATGAGGCGTGCGATTGGATGAAAGCTGCTGCCAAGAGTGATGATGATAAACCTTGGGTGCTGTATCTCGGCTTTGTCGCGCCGCATTTTCCCCTCGTAGTGCCGGAAGAATATTACAATCTCTACCCCCTTGATCAGCTGCCGCCACGAAAGCTCGACACTGACGAAGGTTATCGCCATCATCCCTGGCTCCAACGCATGGATGATTACTTGCAAATCGACCGGCATCTAACACCCGAGCGTAGACTACAGGCAACCGCCGCTTATTTCGGCCTCTGCACTTTTGTCGATCATCAAATTGGCCGCGTGCTTGATGGGCTGGCGGAATGCGGTTTAGAAGAAAATACACGCGTAATTTACACCAGTGATCACGGTGACAATGTCGGCGCCCGCGGCATGTGGGGCAAATCCAACATGTATGAAGAAAGCGCCGGCATCCCCTTGATCATTGCTGGCGACGGCATCCCTAAGGGCAAAGTAAGCTCTACGACAACCTCCCTGCTCGATAGCTACCAGACCATTATGGATGGTGTCGGGCTGGACCTGACGCCCGAGGAACAGAAACTCGACGGAGAGTCCTGGTTTGAGTTGGCCAATACAAAAGATGATCCGGACCGCGTTGTTTTTAGCGAATACCATGCCGCCTCGTCACCCACTGCGGCGTTTATGCTGCGCAAAGGAAAATACAAATTTATTTATTACGTCGAGTATGAGCCGGAACTATTTGATCTGGAAGCTGATCCGGAAGAAACGAGTGATTTGGCCGGTGATCCTGAATTCGCCGATGTGGTCGCCGAATATGAAGGCTATCTTCGTGAAATTTGCGATCCAGAGAAAACCGACCGCCAAGCCAAGGATGATCAAAACGCCCTGATAGAAAAATTCGGCGGGCGTGACAAAGCGCTCAACACCGGCACGCCGGGGGCAACGCCGGTGCCCGGCCAAGGCCACGAATAGCAGTTTTTATTTTCAAAAAGTGAATGGTGGGCCCGGCAGGACTCGAACCTGCGACCAGACCGTTATGAGCGGCCGGCTCTAACCAGCTGAGCTACAGGCCCCCACCACATGGACAGCATAATGCGTCCAAAGAGAGCG
>JABIIH010000078.1 GCA_018649245.1 Rhodospirillaceae bacterium
CCCCATCATGGTGAACGTATTAGGCGCTGTTCGGAGGGTCGATCCGGATATGGTTAACCTGGCCCGGACCTTTAATGCGACCCGCTGGCAAATATTTAAATTAATCGAATTTCGGGATGCCATGCCGCCGTTGTTCTCCGGTCTGCGTATCGGGGCCACCTTGGCCATCATTGGCGTTGCAGTGGGTGAAATGGTGGGCGGCAGCGAAGGTCTCGGCGCCGTGCTGATATTTGGCGGCGGGTCCGGTAATACGGCCCTGACATTTGTCGCCATTATCATGCTGACGCTGGTCGGTATTTTGGCCTATGTCGCCGTGGTCATAGTGGAAAAGCGCGTGCTGCATTACCTGCCGCGCAGTGAATTTAATTCAATTTAGTATCGCAGTTAAAAAAAATAAAAAAGTCGTCAATAATTGAGGACATAAAATGACTGAAGTGACCAAGAACAACTCGCTTGAGCTTCGAGGAGGCCATTGATGCCGGATGCCGATCAGCTCGTGGGCGAATTTAAAGACCAGGATAGGGCACAAAAGTATATTGTGCCGGGTTTGCAGCGCGGCCTGCAAATCCTAAGTGCTTTTAACCGCGACCGTACCGAAATTGGTGCACCGGAGATTGCCAAGGAATTAGATATTCCGCGCTCGACGGTATTTAGGCTTATGCAGACTCTGGAGTTTATGGGATTTATCGAGAAAGTAAAAAACTCCAGCGAATATCGCTTAGGCGTGGGCGTCTTATCCTTGGGCTTCGAATATATAGCCTCGCTTGAGTTTACGGAATTAGCGCGCCCGATATTGGAAAAGCTGCGTGACGATACCGGGTTCTCGGCCCATTTGGTCATTCGCGATGGCTGGGACGTGGTTTTTGTTTTGAAATTCGCTGCCAAAGACACCTTTGCAAATTCGGTCAATGTCGGCCTGCGGTTGCCGGCGCATAGTTCAATACTCGGGCGAATGCTGCTGGCTGATTTATCGGATGCTGAGCTTAAGCACGTATTTCCTGAAGGCCAGCTTTTCAAATTTTCAGATCAGACACCGACAACTTTGACGGAGATGGAAAAACTGCTGGAGGAAGACCGCAAACTTGGCTACGCGATAGGTGCATCCTATTTTCAAAGTGGTATTGGCTCGATTTCTGCTCAAGTTAGAGATAATTCCCGCCGCGTGGTTGCGGCTATTAATGTGATCTATCACGATAGTATGGTCAAAAAATCGGACGTTGAAGAAAAGTATTTAAACCGTGTCTTGCAGGCCGCGAGCGAGATATCACAACTGTTGGATTATCATCCGGGCAGCGTCAATGGCTCCACTCGAATTTAGCGCTAATCGGCTATCGCCGCCGTCGGCAGTCCGGCAGCCTTCCATTCGGGCAATCCTTCGTCCAGCCGGCGGGCGCTAAAGCCCTGGGCGCGCAGACGGGCAACAGCTTCAAACGAAAGTACGCAATAGGTGCTGCGGCAATAGGCAACGATTTCCTTATCTGGATCGAGATCACCCAAACGGTTCTCCAAATCATTGAGCGGAATATTCACCGCGCCGGCCAGATGTCCGTGTGCAAATTCGTCAGGTGGCCGGACGTCCAGCACGGTTACCATGCCGGCACGCGTGCGTTCGAGTAATTCATCTTTAGACACTGGCTCCATATCATCGCGATCATCAAAATAGCCATGCACAATGCGATCCACCTCGGCCAGATTACGCTCGGCGACAACTCTGAGGGTCGTCAGCAAATCTAAGACAGAATCGTCAGACAGCCGATACAGGATAAACTTGCCTTCGCGCCGTGAAGTTACCAATCCAGCCCGCCGCAAATGCTGCAAATGTTGAGATGTATTGGCGATTGAGAGATCAATGATGGTGGCTAAGGCATCAACCCCGCGCTCTCCCTGAGCCAAATGCTCAAGAATCTCCAGTCTATTGGCATGTCCGACAGCGCGGGCGACCGTTGCGAACTCTTCGAATAACGCCTGTTTCGGTCCACTTGACATTTATAGCTCCATTAGATATAACATTCAATTGATTGATTGAATATAGAGATCAAAATGGCTTCATGCAAGGGAAAAAGTAGCCATGTCTGAACTTTTATTGACGTATGAGCCCATGATCCGGCTATCGGCTTTTCTCGGTATTCTTGCCGTTATGATCATCTGGGAGCTGGCTTCGCCCTGCCGCCGGCTTGAGATCCCAAGGCTTATTCGCTGGTCCAATAATCTGGGTATTGTCGTCGTCAATACCATCGTGGTGCGTCTTACTTTTCCAGTTGTTGCGGTTGGGCTCGCCCTCCAAGCCGACAACCAGAACTGGGGCTTGTTCAATTTAATTGACGTACCCTTTTGGCTGGCCTTTGTCTTGTCCGTGATGCTGCTTGATCTGGTGATTTATCTCCAGCATGTGATGGTTCATGCTGTGCCAATATTGTGGCGGCTGCATCGTATGCACCATGCTGATTTGGAGTACGACGTCACCACCGGTTTGCGCTTTCACCCGATCGAAATAATTCTTTCGATGGGGATTAAACTTGCTGTTGTCTTTGCTCTCGGGCCACCTGCGGCAGCGGTATTGGTCTTTGAAGTGCTGTTAAACGGAACGGCCATGTTCAATCACGGCAATGTCCATTTACCTGCCGGGCTTGACCGGTTGCTGCGCTGGATTGTGGTCACACCTGACATGCACCGCGTTCATCATTCTGTCAGGCCGGAAGAAGCCAACAGCAATTTTGGCTTTAACCTGCCGTGGTGGGATCGCTTGCTTGGGACTTATCGTGCTCAGCCCAAAGATGGTCACGCCGGGATGACCATCGGAATTAAACAGTTCCGTAACCCGCGTGATCTATGGCTTGATCGATTATTGGTGCAGCCGTGGCTGGGACCCGCCAGAGGCTATCCGATCAACCGGGACAGGGAGGCTGATAAATGAATTTGCAACGAGCTTTACCTCGTCTAATTTTGCTGGCTGGAATTGTGGCTGCGATTATTTGGGTTGGCCGCAATTTTGAGCAGCTTGATTCCAAAGTTCTCGATGAGTGGCTTGCGGGTTTTGGAATCTGGGCGCCACTTGCCTTTATCGGTCTCTATACAGTCGCTGCGGTTATTTTTATGCCAGGGTCGTTGTTTGCGCTTGCAGCCGGCGCTTTGTTCGGTCCAATTTGGGGTTCGCTGTTGAGTTTGCTCGGCGCGACCATGGGAGCCAGCATGGCTTTTTTAATCGCCCGTTACTTTGCCGGTGATTGGGTTGCCCACAAGACAGGCGGTAGAATAAGAAAATTTATTGAGGGCGTTGAAGCTGAAAACTGGCGTTTCGTTGCCTTTGTGCGCCTCGTGCCATTATTTCCGTTTAATTTAACCAATTATGCGCTTGGTCTTACGCGTATAAAATTAGTGCCCTATGTCGTCACGTCTTTTATTTGCATGGTGCCTGGTGGGATAGCCTATACCTGGCTCGGCCACGCGGGGCGCGAAGCTTTTGACGGTAATATTTCAGCCATTCAATGGGGCTTGCTGGCTTTGGCCTTGCTCGCCGCAATCGCCTTTCTACCCCGTCTCGTGCGCCGTCTAAAAGCCAGCAGCGCTACCCAAATAACTGCGTAATTTTACTTCGCGGACTGTATCTTCTGCCAGATGCATTCTGCTGTCGCTGGTGTGTCGATATGGTGAATGCCCAGCGGTGAAAGGGCATCGACCAGTGCATTGACGATGGTGGCAACCGCGCAACCGGTGCCGATCTCACCTGCACCCTTGACGCCCAGCGGATTAACTTCGGTCGAGCTGGGATTGTCATAGGTCTCGATGAAGCAAATGTCTTTGGCCTTGGGCATGGCGTAATCCATATAGGAGCCGGATAACAGCTGTCCAGTTTCAGCATCATAGGTAATGTTTTCGGACAAGACCTGACCGAGTGCCTGGACGATACCACCTTTGACTTGGCCCTCGACTTGGGTCGGGTTGATCGATTTGCCGACATCGGTAACGGCAATGTAGCGTTTAACTTCGACACCTCCTGTATCTGGGTCAATTTCAAGCTCGCAGATATGGCAGCCGGACGGAAATGTCGGTGCGCTGGTCTTGTGGGTGCCGACGACGGTTAAATCATTTTCTCTAGCCAACTCGGCGAAAGAGATCGAGCGATCCGTGCCGGTGACAGTAAATACCTGATCGGTGTAATCGATGTCAGCTTCGGCAGCTTCTAAATGCTCGGCGGCCAGGCCTTTGCCTTTATCGATGATCATGCCAGAAGTCTCAAAAACTGCCGAACCGCCAAGGCCCGACACTTTTGAGCCACCTGAGCCAAAGCCCTTTTCCAAGGTCCCCGTATCGCCTTCGACAATTCTTACCTGCTCCGGCGTCATGCCTAACCGCTCACAGATAATTTGGGTGTACATGGTGGCGTGGCCTTGGCCTTGATCGGTCGAGCCGGCGAACAGCAACGCATTGCCATCCTCATCGATACCAAGCTTGGCCCATTCTTGACCGGGAGGTGCCGAGCTTTCGACGTTATTACCCATGCCGAGACCGAGCAGTTTGCCCCGCTCCTGAGCTTCTGCCCGGCGTGCTTCAAAGCCTTCGGCATTCGCTTTGGCCAGCGCTATTTCCTGGTTCTGGGGAAAATGGCCGGAGTCGTAAGGGAGGCCAAGAGCCGGTTTAAACGGCATCATTTCTTCGGCAATTAAGTTGCGCTGCCTGAGTTCCGCCGGATCGACGTCTAGTTCCCGGGCCGCGATATCGATGATGCGTTCTATGATGTAACCGGCATCTGGCCGGCCGGAGCCCCGATAAGGGGACATTGGGTTTGAATTCGAAAATACTGCCGTTGCGTGATAGTGAATAGCTGGCGTTTTATATGCACCGGCCAGACCGCTCGTCGACATAATGATGGGGAAAGTCGACATTGTCGAATAATAGGCTCCGGTGTTAGCAATCGCATGAACCCGCAAGCCTAAGAAATTAAAGTCGTCGTCCAGAGCCAGTTCTGCATTGACGATTTTATCACGGGCATGATTGTCGCTCATAAAAGCTTCGGAACGGTCACTCACCCATTTAACCGGTCGGCCATATTTTTGCGAGGCCCAAACGGCAAGCGGCGTTTCTGAATACATTGAACCTTTCATGCCAAAGCTGCCGCCGATATCGCCGGTGACGACACGGAAATTCTCTTCTGCCTGATTAAAGATTTTATTAGCCAGAATTCCCCGGGCACCAAAGGCTCCCTGGGTCGGCAGATGGACGGTGGTGAACTTGGTTTCAGGATTAAAATCGGCAACCACACCTCGGGTTTCAATTGGGCTCGCGGTCAAGCGGTTGATGCGAATTTGGTGTTTGACGATATGCTTTGCCGCGGCGAAAGCTTGGTCTGTGGCTTCGATATCCCCTTGATGAAATTCGTAGGCGATGTTGCCCGGACAGTCGTCCCGGACCAGTGGCGCGCCATCGGAGATCGCCTGAGCCGGCCCGACGATAGCTGGTAATATTTCATACTCTACCTTGATCAATTCTGCGGCATCTTGGGCTTGCGATTTTCTTTCAGCGACAATGAAGGCGACACCATCTCCGACATAGCGGACACGCTCGGCGGCCAGGGGATAATGTTTGGCGGGATAGATTTTTTCCGGATCGAAAGTCGGCAGGGCGGTTAAATTATGTGGCATTTGGCCAAAACCCGCGGCAAGATAATCAGCACCGGTGAACACATCGACCACACCCGGTGCAGCTTTAGCGGCACTAACATCGATTGCCACTATATTCGCATGGGCGTGGGGTGAGCGTAGCATATGGCCATAGAGCTGGCCCGGCAGGTTAATATCATCGATAAACTGGCCATTACCTTTGAGAAAGCGCGTGTCTTCGGTCCGGATTACCGGTGTATTGGGGCTGAAATTATTCATCTGTTGTTACCCTGAAAGTAAATTTATTTTAGCTACTTTAGAGAGCGAAACCGGGCCCTGCAAGCGATCTGCGGGCGGCTGTTAAAGGGGGTGTTATTGGGTTGAATTGTCGGTATAGATAGCGCTAAATTTAAGGAGCTTTCCCGTGGGTAAAATATTCGTCCCGTTATTTGTTATCGTGCTGATTGCGGTTTCTTTCTGGATGTTCCGCTACCAGTATTTCGATAAGGAATTTGAGGGGCGGAAATATACCACCCGCCGCCATATCATCACCGAAGAAGAGTGCTATTTTGTCGGTGAATTCAAGCGCCCCGAGATTAAACGCCTGGACCTCGTGCATTGCGCCATAGCTGATTAAAGATTTAACCCCGCTCGAACAGGGCAACCAACTCGACATGAGCCGTATATTTAAACTGATCGACCGGTGTGACGCATTTTAGATCATAACCGCCCTCGACCAATATTGCAGCGTCCCGGGCGAAACTCACTGGATCACAGGAGACAGCGACGACTAACTTAACACTTGAGGCAGCGAGCTGTTCGGCTTGTTCTTTGGCGCCGGCACGCGGTGGATCAAAAAGCACCGCCTCAAATTTGTTGAGCTCGGCCGGCATGAGCGGCATTTCAAATAAATCGCGTTTAACTGCTTCAATGGCTTTCAAGTTTTGCGCGTTGTTGGCGGCATGGGTCAGCGCAGCAATACTGGCTGCATCATTATCAGCGGCATAAATCGCGGCAAATTCCGCCAGCCTAAGCGCATACGGGCCTAGGCCGCAAAAGAGATCGGCGATTTTGCTGGCTTCTTCGAGATGTTCCAGCACGAGATTTGCCAATATTTCCTCACCGGCCTGGGTTGCTTGCAAAAAACTGGCAGATGGCAGGGTAAGCTTAGCTTCGCCGATCATGACGCTTGGCGGCTGACGTTCGATTATTATTTCACTGTTAAAGGAGACGCGAGCCAGATTGTGCTCATTTGCCAGCTCGGTGACCTCGGAAAAAATCTCAGCGCCATCGATGGCAGAACCGAGAATATTGCAGTCGAGCCCGTTATCGGTAGCCGTAAACTGGATATCCAAAGGTTTGGAACGCGTTGGCACCAGGGCTGCAAAGGCTCGGGCAATGTCCAAGCCGGGGGCGAGTGTGGGCTCTAAAATGGGGCAGGCATCGA
>JABIIH010000281.1 GCA_018649245.1 Rhodospirillaceae bacterium
AAGCCGCTGCCGCGTGAGATCACTGACTACAATGCCAAAAACGATTTAAAGCTTGGCACCTATGCCAGCGCTGAAGCGCAGGTTGCAGCTCTGGCAGACGACATCGCCTATAATAACCACGATATCGACGACGGCCTGCGGGCAGAACTTTTCACGATAGAGGATTTGTTTGATTTACCTGGTGTTGGTGAGATTTTTAAAAAAGCGGTCTCTAATTATCCCAATATTGGCAAATCGCGGCAACGCCATGAAGCGGTCCGTGATCTGATCGGCGCGATGGTGACAGATTGTTTGACAGAGACCCAGCAACGGTTAAAAGAAGCCGCACCGTCAAATGTTGATGACATCCGGTCGCTCGGGCGGCCAGTTGTATCGTTTTCTGAAGATATGCATGAGATTGATCGAAGTCTTAAAGATTTTCTATTTTCAAACATGTATCGTCATGACCGGGTGAACGAGATGACAAATAAGGCGCGTGGTGTAGTGAGCGATTTATTTACTCTATTGCTGGCTGAACCGGCGAAATTACCGGCTGAATGGCAGCAAAATATTGATGGTCAAAATGACCAGCAGACAGCTCAGGTGGTGGCCGATTATATTGCCGGAATGACTGACCGTTTTGCCTATGACGAACAAGATAAATTAGTTAATAAGTAGTCGATAAATTTATGAGTATTGCCCTAAACCATTTTGAATATATGCGCGGCTGTGTCGTTGAAATTTTAAGCGATCTCGCGAGCGCTGGCAGCTTGCCGGTCGAGACAGATTTTTCGCGTGTCTCGGTGGAGCCGACCCGCGACCCAAAACATGGCGACGTAGCAACCAATGCAGCGATGGTTTTGGCCAAACCGGCTGGTCTGAAACCGCACGACCTGGCGGGACAGATCATTGCTGGACTGGACAATGTTGAAGCCGTTCAATCGGCTGAAATCGCCGGCCCTGGATTTATCAACATCGTGCTCAACAATGATTTTTGGCATCAGCGCCTGGGCGAGGTGCTGGCCGCCGGAACAGCTTACGGCACCTCCACACTCGGCCAGGGTAAGCGGGTAAATATTGAATATGTTTCCGCCAATCCGACCGGTCCAATGCATGTCGGCCATGGCCGGGGTGCAGTAATCGGTGATGTGCTGGCAAATCTGGTGGCCAAGGCTGGTTATAACGTGACCAAAGAATATTACGTTAATGACGCCGGCGCTCAGGTTGATGTCTTGGCGCGCTCGCTGCATTTACGCTACCGCGAAGCTTTGGGTGAAGATATCGGTGAGATTCCGGAAGGTCTCTATCCCGGCGACTATTTGATCGCTGCGGGTAAAGCTTTGGCTGAGCGCGACGGTAAGAAATGGCAAACTGGTGATGAAGCCGAATGGCTGGAGCCGCTGAGAGACTTCGCCATTGAAGCGATGATGGATCTCATCCGGGAAGACCTCGCTGCCTTGGGTGTTGAGCATGGCGTCTTTAGCTCAGAGAGCGAATTGGTCGGCGGCGGCGGTGTTGATGCGGTAATGAAGACTCTCGAGGACCGGGATTTGATTTATACCGGCGTGCTGGAACCGCCCAAGGGCAAAAAACCGGATGACTGGGAAGAACGCCCGCAGGCGCTGTTTAGGGCTACGCAATTTGGTGATGATGTCGACCGGCCGGTCAAAAAGTCCGATGGCAGTTGGACCTATTTCGCCACTGACATGGCCTATCATTTGGATAAATTTAATCGCGGTTTTGCTGATATGATTGATGTCTGGGGCGCCGATCACGGCGGTTACGTCAAACGCATGCAGGCCGCCGTAAAGGCCCTGACCGAAGAAGGTGGAGCGCTCGATGTTAAGCTCTGTCAGATGGTCAATTTGCTGGATAAAGGTGAGCCGGTAAAAATGTCAAAACGTGCCGGTACTTTCGTCACCTTACGCGAAGTTATCGATCAAGTTGGTAAGGATGTTGTCCGCTTTATCATGCTAACCCGCAAAAATGATGCCCAGTTAGATTTCGATCTGACAAAAGTTATGGAACAAAGCCGCGACAATCCTGTATTCTATGTGCAATATTCACATGCCCGCTGTTGCTCAGTTTTGCGTCATGCCGAAGAAATGTTTGAGGCCAATGAAATTAACATGGAAGCAATGCAGAAAGCTGATTTCAAACGCTTGACCGATTCAGCAGAGCTTGCTTTGATCAAGATAATGGCAGCCTGGCCGCAAACTGTGGAAAGTGCTGCTGAGGCTCATGAACCGCATAGGATCGCATATTATCTCCATGATTTATCTGCTGCCTTTCACGCGCTTTGGACCAAAGGAAGTAAAGAAGACACTTCCCTGCGGTTTTTGTCCGAGGAGGATAAGCCTTTGACAGTCGCGCGTTTGGCTTTGGTGAAAGCATTTGCGACGGTAATCGCGTCCGGTCTTGAAGTGATGGGCGTAGAACCCGTTGAGGAGATGCGATAATGGCTCCGAGCGACACGCCGATCAATGATGATGAAGAAGAATTAGATGGCGCTGAAATTTCTGCTGATCAACGCAGCCTCGATGAGACTGTCGATGAACCTGAACATCAGGTGCAGCTAGAGGATATTCCTGAACTCGATAATGAAGATTTGCGGGCCGATACACTTGAGTTTGAGCGTATAAACCGACGTGCCAAGCCCAAAGGTCGCGGCCTCAAATACCTCATCGTGTTGCTCATCGTATGTGGCGGCGGCTATGCTGCCTGGTCGCAATGGGGTGATGATTTATTGGGCCGCAATATCGATGAGTTGCCTGTCGTTCGAGCCCCAGAATCGCCTTTAAAAATACGGCCTCAGGCGCCGGGCGGCATTGATATTCCGAACCGGGATAAATTGGTCTATGACCGCCTTGAGAAAAAACCGCCGGAAGAAAAAACTGAAAATCTTTTGCCTCGTCCGGAAGTGCCACTTGCGCCACCGGTACCAAAACCGCAGGCAAAAGCCGAAGTGACGCCCCAGCCGGAGCCCAAGGAAGACATCAAACCGAAAGAGCCGAAGCCAGCCGGCACGCCGCCAACCACCGAGGAAGTCAAGGCAGTCAAAAAACCTGAGCCCGCTCCAGAGCCGCCCAATATTGAAAAACCGGTGCTTAAAGTTGAGCCAAAACGCGCCGAAGCGGTTGAAGCTGCACCAATAAAATTGGTCGGCCCGGCGGCTAAACC
>JABIIH010000120.1 GCA_018649245.1 Rhodospirillaceae bacterium
GGCCCGGGCCAGGCAGGGTCTCCTTCATGGCGCGCAATTACATGGATGTGCAATTGCGAGACGATGTTGCCGAGCGCGCCGACGTTTATTTTGTCCGGGGCGAATTGCTTTTCGAGAGTGTAGGACACCGTCGATATTTCGCTCAATAATCGGGATTGGTCTTCTGTCGCCAGATGGTGGATTTCCCGGGCATCTGAGCGCCGGGGAACAAGAATGAGCCAGGGATAGCGGCTGTCATTCATCAGCAATACCCGGCTCAGCGGAAGGTCGGAAACGAAAAAACAATCGGCGGCAAGGCGTGGGTCCAAACTGAACCCTGCCTCACCATCCGTAGAAAGATTCAAACTATTTGCCAAATAGTTTTTTAAGACCCTCGGTGGCACCTTTGGTCGCATCACCTACCGCATCGCCGGCACCACCCGCAGCACCACCAATCGATTTGGTCACACCTTCAACAGCTTTCGCTGCACCAGCTGCCGCATCTTTAACCGCACCGCCCATGTTTTTAAATAAATCACCGGCCACTTTAGTGAGGTCACCCATCATTGCATCGGTAATGGCAGCCTGAACTTTTGGAATCAGCACCGCAGCTATTTCCGCTGGTGGCAGGCCTTTTTCCTTTTTGCCAATGTTATCGAGTGAGATTGAGAATGGCGGTAGAGACGTATCCATTTTGAGGCCATCATGGGACACAGCGCGGACTTTAACGCCGGTCATGCGGAACTTCTCAATGATCAATTTGGGCTCATCAGCTTTCTCGCTGTCAGATGAGGAACTGCCGCCAGAAGATTTTCCTCCACCTCCGGATTGCTTAACAAAGGCATCAACATTTTTCTGGATCGCAATAAAGTTGGAAGTCTTAAGAGATTCCTGGATGGATTTTTTGGTATCCAATGGATTAAAAGAAAATTTCTTAAACTCAGCAATGACATCTGGCGCATTGATAAGAATTTCTTTGATCACGATGACGTCCGAGCCAATCGAACCAGTATCAATTTTGACGCTGATATTATCGAGCTTAAATGCATGAGGTGTTGTGAAGGTCGCTGGGTTACCGACTTTAAGCCCGGACAAAGCAGCGGCACCTGAAGCCAGCGATAGATCAACTTTGTCTAGCTTTACCTCGGATTTGGTCAGCTTGGGGCCCATTTCCTCAACCGCGACTTTGATGGCGTCGCCGGCAAAGACAAAAACAAATAAAACGACGGCCACGACGACAACGACGATTAGCCCGCCAACAATTGAAACAATTTTTTTCATGGGTCTACATATCTCCTTGAATTAAACCTGTGGTATCTAAGTTGTAATTATAAAACTATTTTACTAGTCAGCCGCAGAAAATTTGTCTCGTTAAATTTTGAGTTTTAATAAACGAGCTGCGTTTTTCCCCAAGATTGCGTCCTGTTGGGCGCTGGATAGTTTCTTTGATTTCCGAATAAAACTTATCGGACTGGTTTCACCAAATGGAAAATCCGTCCCCATAACAATATTCTTACTACTCACTTTAGTTGAAAGATAGTCTAACATATCTGGATTAAAGATCACTGTCTCGTAGTGGAATTTACGGATATAGCTGCTGAAACTGCCTTTCAGGGTGCCGCCATCACGTCCTGCCCGATAGGCGTTGTCCTGGCGACCGGCGTAGTAGGGCAGATAGCCGCCACCATGGGCAATTAGAATTTTCAACTTCGGAAACTTGTCCATCACGCCTTCATAGACGAGGGACGACATCGCCAGGGCTTCTTCATAGGGCTGGCCAACCATAAAAGCGAGGCCGAATTTTTTCAGCCGAGGATCAGAATTGCCGGCTGGGTGGATAAAGACCGGCACATCCAATTGCTGAGCCTTGCGCCAGAAGGGGTGAAATTTTTTGTCACCCAATTCATCGCCCCGGACAATGGTGGAAATCTGGACCCCGCGAAGATCGAGTTTTTTGACCATGCGGTCGAGTTCCTGGGCTGAAAGTTTGGCATCCTGTAGCGGTACCAGGCCAATGCCGGAAAGCCGATCTGGATATTCCGCCACAGCTTCGGCAACACTGTCGTTGACAAGCTGGACGATCTTTAACGCGCGTGTTGGCGCCATCGGTTCAGTATTGTGATGAATGAGGCTCGGCGAGATGACTTGTAAATCGATGCCCATGCGGTCCAATTCTTTGAGCCGTGCCGGCATGTCTGTCATCCGCTGCATGGTTACTTGGCTATGTTTATCACCGCCCAGGCTGGTTTGTTTGCCAAGACCAATGCGGGAATGCAGGGAGTTTTTCTGGGTCAGTGCAAAAAGCTCAGGATTAACAATATGGCCATGAAAATCGATCACGAACGGTTTTTTTAGTTTTGCCTTAGTTTTCTTTTTGGTTTTCGCGGCCATTCTAAATTTCTCCCCATTGTTTCGACGTGTTGTCCGAAGATTTGTAACTAGATGCCATCAATTTCCTCATACATCGCTTCGTCACCTTTTTCCTCAAGCAATTTATTTATCGTGCTTTTTAGCTCGATCATTTTTAATTCTCGGCCAATTGCCATTTTATTGAACATTTCAAGTTCATCAATCTTCTGATTGAGTTCGTCATTGGCGCGCGTTTGTTCCGTTATGTCATTAAATACAACAAGAACGCCTTTTGGCGTGAAATGGCGATGAAATTCGAGGAACCTACCACTTATACTTTCTTCGATAAAATACTCAGTTTCTTGGTTGAGACGTTCATCAACTAATTCGTCAATATTGCCAGCACCGAAGTCACCGCGCTCTGCTTGAAATTCCAAAATCTTTCTGATCGAAGTTCCGGGTGTAAGAAAACCATCTGGCAGTTCCAATAATTGCTCAACCTTGTTGTTGTAAACTTCAACATTGAGATCATTTCCAATCAACAGGAGTCCATCTGACATTCTGTTAAGAACTTCCTGTAATTGAGCTTCCTTAATTTCCAGTGCCTGTTCCATTTCAACACTATTTTGTGCGCGGTCCTTAAATGTTTTTACCGCTCGAGCGAGTTCGCCAATCTCATCACTCCGGTTCATCGATGGAATTTCAGTGTTCAATTCGTCATTGGCCAGCTTTTGCGTTGCCAAGGCGATTGATTTGATGGGGTTTGATAAATGTCGCGCAAAAATAGTGCCTAAGATGGCAATAATAATGCCGATTATAATACCGGCGATAATCATGAAATCCTGCATTTTTTTTATCGGCGCGAGCACTTCGGCTTCATCAATTTCCGCTAGAACCGCCCAGTTGGTATCTACTACTCTCAAAGGCGTGTAGGCGGATAGTACAGAAATACCCCGATAGTCTTTCACGATGTGGACACCGGCCTTCTTTTTTAAAGCCTTGCTTACCGACAAAGTGTCGACCTTGGTTTTTAAAATAGTGCTTTGTTTAGAAAATCGGGAATCGCTGCGCATCAGTAAATCGGGGCCCACAATATAAGTTTCACCGGATTTCCCCATACCAGCCGTCGCTTGCATAATTTTATTCAGACGCTCTATCGGCAATTGGATAGCCAGTATTCCGAGGGTTTGCTGCTCATCATCTATGATGGGTTTGGCTAGAAAGGCCGCCGGTCGGCCCAGGCTAGGTTGATAGTTTTCAAAATCTTCGAAAACTAGAGTAGTTTGATTAGGATTTCTAATTGCTGCTTGGAAGGCATGGGCGAGATTCGTATTCTGCCATTGGCCAGACAACAAATTGGACGCAAAATCAATTTCTTTGACAACGGTATATAGGAGATTTCCATCTAGATTGATCAGAAATACGTCATGGTAAGCGAATGATTTCAATGTTTTTCTGAAATCCGGGTGAAATTGCCTGTGTGCGGCGCTGTATCGTGAACCGTCACCTGGATCCGACAATAACGCCTTGTTTTCACGTTTATTTTCCGAAATGTAGTGACGAATAAGATGAGCATTCGCGACGGGGCCAAGTTCTTTCCAGCCTTTATCCAATTCAAGCATCGCCTGTTTTACACTTTTGGAACCGGCTAATAATTCTATCTCGGCAGTTACAGAATTTATAAATGTGTTGAGATTGGAACGTCTGGTTTCGACAAGTGCAGTAAGTTGTCTCTTCGCTGCCAGCTGCAATTCAGAGGATGATTCCCGATACGCAACCAGACCGGTGACGAAGGCCGCCAACAATGACAAGGCGACAATGACAAATGGGAACTTGGTCGAAATTCTCAGCATAAAAATAGTGTTAGACAACCTGAGTTAAAGCGCAATGACAAATTATTTGTTTAGAATAATTCTAATAACTCTAGCCAATTTGCTCTTTGGTTTTAAGAAATTGAACGTTTGGAAAATCTTCACCCGCGCGATCCAAATGCCAGGCATTGCGGGCAAGAAAAACCGGCTCCTGATTATGATCATCGGCGATGGCGGTGCTGTTTTCATCGATGAATTTTTTAAGTAGTTGAGGGTCGTCCGCTTCGATCCATCGTGCCGTATAGAGCGAGGTCGATTCAAAGATAACCGGGACCTCATATTCGGTGCGAATACGGTCAGCCATAACTTCAAATTGCAGCGAACCAACCACGCCAACAATCCAATCGGCGCCGATGCGCGGTTTGAATACCCGGGCAGCACCTTCTTCGGCCAATTGCTGCAGGGCGCGCCCGAGATGTTTGGCTTTCATCGGGTCTTCAGGGCGCACGGTTTGCAGTAATTCTGGAGCAAAGCTCGGAATGCCGGTGAAATGGAGCTCTTCACCTTCAGTTAGCGCGTCGCCAATCCGTAGATTGCCGTGATTGGGAATGCCAATAATGTCACCGGCATAAGCTTCTTCGGCGGTCTCCCGGTCCTGGGCTAGAAATAAAACCGGATTATGCAGATTTAGCATTTTGTTGCTGCGTATATGCTTGAGCTTCATACCGCGCTTAAAGTGGCCGGAGGACAGTCTAAAAAAGGCAATCCGGTCGCGGTGTTTTGGGTCCATGTTGGCTTGAATTTTAAAGACAAAACCGCTGACCTTGGTTTCCTCCGGCTGTATGGTGCGGTCTGTCGTTGGTTGAGGACGCGGCGAAGGGGCAAACTTACCAATCCCATCCAGTAATTCACGGACGCCAAAGTTATTAATCGCACTGCCAAAAAATACCGGACTTAGATGGCCCTCGCGGTAGGCATTGACATCAAATTCGGGACAAAGACCACGCGCCATCTCGACTTCCTCACGCAGCTTCTCGACAGCGTAGTCAGGCAACAGCTCATCAAGTTTAGGATCATCGAGGCCTTGGCATTTTTCGATTTTGCCGGGGTCGTCATCGGCACTGCCGCTGGCCTTGCCTTTGGGCATGAGGACAAGCTGATCATTCAGAATATCGTAACAACCAAGGAAATCCCGGCCCATACCAATTGGCCAGCTGGCGGGCGTAACATCGAGGGCGAGGGATTGTTCGATCTCATCCAAAATATCAAATGGGTCACGGCCTTCCCGGTCGAGCTTGTTAACAAAAGTCACGATTGGAACATCACGCAAGCGGCAGACTTCAAACAGTTTACGGGTTTGTTGCTCGATACCTTTCGCTGCATCGATCACCATCACGGCTGAATCAACCGCGGTCAGCGTGCGGTAGGTGTCTTCGCTGAAATCTTCGTGGCCCGGTGTGTCGAGTAAATTGAAAACGCAGCCATCGTAATCATAGGTCATCACCGAGGAAGCCACAGAAATACCTCGCTCACGCTCAACCTTCATCCAATCCGAATGTGCACGCCGTTTCTCGCCGCGGGCCTTTACGGCACCCGCCATTTGAATAGCACCGCCAAACAACAGTAATTTTTCGGTCAGTGTGGTTTTACCGGCATCCGGGTGGGAAATGATCGCAAAAGTGCGTCGCCGGGATATGAACTCTTGCAGCTGAGACATTGTGAGCGGGTATCAATCATAATAAGTTAATGGGCGGCGCAGACATAGCCAGTTTTATCTGTTTTTACCAGAGATTAATGGTTTTTACGCCGTTCCATAAAGCTGTAGCGGCTATCCGATGTCACGACGATATCGATGTCTTCACCATCGCGGCGTAAATTCAGCGTAATATCGACGCCAGCATCACCTAACGACCATAACAACCGGTACATTGCCGACAAGCTCGGGACGTCTTGATCATTAATGCCGACAATTAGATCGCCGGGTTCAACTGCCGCAGAATCGGCCGGACCGTCGGGAATAACGCCGGAAACAAATAAGCGGTCCATGGCTTCTGCTGTATACATGCCAAGCCAGGGACGCTGCGGACCGGCGGCTATGCCTTTTGAGACCAAATCATCATAGATCGGCTTTAACAGATCGATTGGCACGAACATATTACCCGGGCTTTCCTTTTTACCTTTTTCGGCATCATTAACCCAAAGAGACCCCAAGCCGCACAATCTGCCATCACCGCGAATAAGCGCTGCGCCACTCCAATTGGGATGGATGGGAACAGTGAAGATCGCACGGTCCAACATATATTCCCAGGAGCCGGCAAATTCGCGGCGCGACACCACAACGGCGCTGATCGAGTGATCTATCCCGCCATACGGCGTAATAATCACCGGTTCTTCCTCGTCTAAATCTTCCGCACTTCCAATTTCCAAAGGGGCAATATCGAGCGGCGACAGCGCATGGATGATCGCTATGCCTGATTCATGATTATAACCAACCAATTCCGCTTGCAGCGGTTCACCACCGGCAGCTTTGATGGTGATTGCGCGCGCATCAACGACCAAGTAGCCGATTGTCAGCAGCAGACCGTCATCGCTGATAAGGATTGCATTCCCTTCACGCTCCGTGCCGAGGGTTTGGGCGCTAAAGGCATCTTCCGGCACTTCTGAAGTGAGACGAACCACCGAAGATAGCGCTTTATCGAGATCAAAATTAAGCTCTTCCTGTCTCGGGTGAGGAGCCAGTTTTAAGGATGGATCTAGCAGATGGAGGAGACCGCTCGGGCGGTGTCCATTAACGCGTTTTATTCCAGACATTCCCTATACATTTCTTTTTGAATCTTATCGATCATTGGTTTTAGTCTATCAGGCTCTCAGCGGAGTGGCGAGAGTGAAGGTTTAAGTTGGTCTGTTCGCGATTGCTTCGCGTCGGGCTATATAAGTCGACGCAGTGACAATTATTGCTGCACCGATCCAAGTCCAAAAACCTGGGAATTCGGTAAAGACAAGAAAGCCGATAAGGGCGGCCCAGATAAGACGGGTAAAGACAAATGGTTCCAGGGCGCTGACATCGATATTTCTAAATGCCTGGACCATACAAATATGCGCCAAAGCGACGGATATACCAATGGCGGCGAGCCAGGCCAGTTGCTCAAAGTTTGGCGTCTGCCAGACAAAAAGGGCAAAACCAAAAGATATCGGTGTTTGTAAAATAGCGACATACGCGCTGCAAGTGACGGCGCTATCGGTTCGGGAGAGATGCTTGGCGAATAATTTGGTGCCGGCACTGAAAACAGCGGATACGAGGACAAACATTAAACCGATGCTGACCGCTTCAAAGCCCGGGCGAATAATAACCAAAGCGCCAGAAACACCGACTCCTAGTGCCAGCCATCGCCGCATTCTTATGCGTTCTCCAAGAAACAACATCGCACCGACAGTAACAAAAAGCGGCCCGGCCAGCGCCAAGGCAACCGCATCAGCCAGCGGCGTGAGGGACAGTGCGGTGTACCAGGTGATCAAGGCCGTAACATTAAAAAAGGCCCGCATAAAATGAAATTTAATTTTGGTTGTTTTGAGCGGTGATAGACCGACTTTCAAAAACCAGGGAACGTAGAATAACGCCGAAAATAAGTTAGAAAAAAAGGCAATCTCAAAAGGATGCAGACCCGTGCCGATGTGGCGGACCATACCGTGCGAGGCCGTGAACAAAAAATTGCTGAAGATTGTTAAACCTGCAGCAATTAGAAAGGTGGAAGATAATGCTATCCCATGCGATGGCGCAGGTTGGTTCATAAATGAAGCTCAAGTTATTTTAGGAAACCGGAGCCTAACAGCAGGGTGACGCAATTAAAAGGCGACATCAGGAGATGCCGCCTTTGGTCGATACTTAGCGAAACCAGTTTAAATTAAAAGTCTACAACGACACCAACCAGGAAGTTGTGGCTGGCGTAGACGCTTTCGAACGGCGTGCCACTCGCATCTGAAAATTCAGGATCCTGGGTTTCAAAATAGCGGTAACCAATTTCGATTTTGGTTCGGTCATCAAGGGCAAAGGTGACGCCACCGCCGAGTTGCAGGGCAAATACCCAATCCATATCATCTGCAATGGCGGTTTCTGTGGCTTTAAATTCATTCAAGAAAAGTCCCGCTATGCCCACACCACCCATAAGAAACGGCGTCAATCGAGAATTATTGGGGAAGTCGTAGGCTGCATTACCCATGAACGAAATTGTCGACATGTCACCGCCAACGACTTCGGTATTATAGGTTGAGCCTGCGGCAGTGCCGGATACCTGTTTAAGTGTGGCGTCTGTGTAAGTGATTTCGCCTTCGATCCTAAAGCCATTATCGAGTGCCGTACCGATGGCGCCGCCGAGTAAAAAGCCCGGCGAAAATTCAGCATCATAGTTATTGCTGGCGCCTTCGTTTGACGTTTCGGTCAGCATATGGAGGCCAATTGAGCCCCGAAAATAGGTGTCTGGTAGGCCTAAGAAACCTTGGCGTTGCTGTTGCGTCGGCATAACTTGACGAGGCGCTGGTTGCGGTGCCG
Source organism: Rhodospirillaceae bacterium (assembly GCA_018649245.1). Taxonomy (GTDB): domain Bacteria; phylum Pseudomonadota; class Alphaproteobacteria; order Rhodospirillales; family UBA2165; genus TMED23. The sequence continues at coordinate 8,686 of JABIIH010000120.1, forward strand.
CCTGTCGCGGCATTTGCTGAGGCGCGGTTTGTGGTTGCCGTTGCTGGATTTGCCCTTGCGGAAAGGCACGTTGGATATAGGGATTTCGCCTGTCTATTGCCTGCGCAAC
>JABIIH010000129.1 GCA_018649245.1 Rhodospirillaceae bacterium
ACCTGCAGGGTTTCGGTGCCGCCCACTCGCTCGAACTCTCCATATTCGATGACGCGCAGGACTTTCTCCTGCACCGCTGGTGAAGCATTGGCAATCTCGTCCAGTATCAGCGTGCCGCTGTCAGCCAGTTCAAAGCGCCCGGCCCGCTTGCGTTGAGCGCCGGTAAAGGCACCCATCTCGTGGCCAAACAGTTCTGATTCTAGCAAGCTCTCACTTAAGGCAGCGCAGTTCACTTTAATCAGCGGGCTATTCCAGCGCGGTGACAGATAATGCAGCCGGGCCGCCAGCAACTCTTTGCCGGTGCCGCGCTCACCCACGACCAGACAGGAGCGGTTGATGGTCGCCAGGCGCGAACAGCGCTCAACGGCATCCAGAAAGGCCGGGTCTTCGCCCAGTATGGCCGGAAGTTGGTCAGTCATCCCCATTACTTAGCGATAAACGCTATTTATGTCGACTATTATTAGCGATTTTCGCTATTATTATAAGCAGGATTTTTAATGAATCGTTTGTTTTCAATAGGTTAGAAAGTTGGCACGGTGCCTGCAATATAGACGGTAATACCTTTAACCAACTATTGAGGATGACATGACTGTATTTTCCCGTCTCACCGACATTGTTCACTCCAATATCAATTCCCTGCTCGATAAGGCGGAAGATCCTGAAAAAATGATCCGCTTGATGATTCAAGAAATGGAAGACACGCTGGTCGAAGTACGCTCGACCGCTGTTAAAGCCATCGCCGATAAAAAGGAAATTAACCGGCGCTTGGAAAAACTCGATGCCGCCGCGGAAGAGTGGCAGGACAAAGCCGAATTCGCCCTCTCGAAAAACCGCGAAGATTTGGCAAAGGGCGCGCTCGTTGCGAAAGCAAAGCTATCCGATCAAGCTGCTGCCTTGCGCCAAGGCTTAGATGCTACCGAAACCACGCTCAGCAAATACAATGAGGATTTAGCCAAACTGCAAGCCAAGCTGGATGAAGCGAAAGCCAAAAAGAAGGCCATCGAACTTCGCATGAAAACCGCTCAGAAACGGGTCAAAATCCGCCAAACCTTGCATGACGGCCGGGTTGATGACGCGATGGAACGCTATTCGGGTCTGGAGCGCCGCATTGACGAGCTGGAAGCCGATGCAGAATCATATGATTTAGGCAAGGAACGCACGCTTGACGAAGAGTTTATTGAGTTAGCCGCCGAGAACGCTATTGTTGATGAGCTTGAGCGCTTGAAAGCCAAGCTTGCGAAAAAACAAAACTGAACCTACCTCTATACTTCAAGTGAACTGAACTGCCAACGGATCAATCATGGACTTTTTGAATTTTTTGAATGTCCCGCTCATCCTCTTCCTGACGATTGGCTTGCCGCTGTGGCTGCTCTTTCATTACATCACGAAGTGGAAACAAATGAAGCAGGCCGGCGCAGGAGATGGACAAACGGTTGTCAATCGCAAAGAGCTGTTAAGGCTGCGTGAGATCGCAGTTTCACTCGACGAAAGATTAGAGTCCCTGGAAACTATTTTGGAAGCGGACGCCCAAGCTGGAGATAAAAATGAAACGCCGTGAATACCAACATCACCACCACCATCATCATTACCACAAGCGCCATAAATTGCGGACGAGGAAAAGCAGTGGATTTATCAGGCGCACCATCAACGGCTTGGCAGATAAATTTGGCGTCTCAAGTAAGGTCATTATTATTGGTTTTGTCGTGCTGTTTATCTTTACCAAAATCTTCGCCCTGCTCGCCTTTTTCCTGGCCTATCTCTGGGTCAAACATCCGGGGAAATATGAAGATATGTTAGATGGCGCGTTTGAGAAATCCCGCCGCGGCTTTGAAAACATGACCGGCGCACCAGGCTTCGATGAAGCCGCTACCGCCGGCGGGCCCCCAAATTCTAATAGTGCTTCCTATGGCTCTGCGCATCGCGATGACGAGTTTGAATTTTCTGATTTGAAAAAGAAATTTGAAGACCTCGAAAAACGCGCCAATAACATGGAAGAACACGTCTCCTCAGATGAATATAATCTCAATAAAGAATTCGATGATATTAAGTGAGGTTGAGGCGATTGCAGAGAGAATCAAAATATGTGTTGCGTCTATGTCTGCTATGCACCCGAAAGCGGACATTAGCTCACCAGAGATAAAAATTAGAAAACTTGATTTGGGTTAATTCGCTGCAATATAAATTGAATATATTATTGATCTATGCAGATAACTAAAATTCTTTTATTAAAATGAAAATTATTAAGAAAAGTCGTAAGCTTTGCGCCAAAGTCGCGGTCCTGGCAATGGTATTACAGCTTTTGTCGCCCATTTACTCCAGTGATCTGGGTGGGGCCAATGCTTCCGGTTATACCAGTTCCAAATCTTTACAGAGCTTGTGTTTGCCGCCCAGCCTAAAATTAGTTGCTAACCTTCCGGACTCTGACAAAAATACGCCGACAACGCCGCAAAATTCAATAAACCAATGCCTGTTGTGTATTTTATGCCAATCAATTTCTTCCGATTGGAGCTTGATTCCCAATGTTTCGAGAACGCTCGGCGGACAATATTATTACCACCGGCTTAATGTTTGGCTGGACCGCCAGTCCCTGGCTCAGACAAAATACTTTGATAGACACACCGCCCGCGCGCCTCCCATTATTTTCTAATCTTTCAACATCAATAAAACTCAGTGAAATTGGCCGAAGGAACGAAACCTTCAGCGTTACCAATTTCGCTAACTATCACATATTTATAGAAGAGATTAGAAAATGAAACGCAATATTATTTTAGGCCTATTGTTGAGTCTGAGCATCGGTTTACTTGGCAACAGCCTCCAGGCGAAAACCTATCAAATTGGTAATTTGGTGATAACAAATCCTTGGGCCCGCGCCTCGGCGGGCATGATGAAAAATGGGGCCGCCTATATACCGAAGCTCATGAACAATGGACAAACACAGGATCGGCTGATCGCCGTGTCATCAGCCATCGCTAAAAAAGTTGAACTGCATTTGAGTTCGGTCGAAAACGGCATCGCGATAATGCGTCATGTCGATGGCCTCAATTTAAAACCGGGGAAGTCTGCGGTTTTGCGGCCGGGCGGATATCACATTATGATGATGGGTCTTCATGCACCATTAAAAATTGGTCAGAGTTTCCCGATCACATTGACTTTCGAAAAGGCGGGTAAAATAGAGGTCGTTTTCACGGTAAGAAAATCGGGCAGTTCATATGGCAGCAAAATGGATCATGGTAAAATGAAACATGGTAAAATAAAGCCTTAACTGCAGCTTGATAAGCGTCGGAGGAGAGGAGCGCTTGGATTATTTATCTTTTTGCTTTCTTTCTCCGCTTGTTCTGAAACCCGAAAAAAAATTAGGTTGGAAATAATGAAACGCCGAATATTTATTGCCGGCATCGTAGGAATCCTGATCGCGTTCAGCTTTTGGGCCTGGCGGAGTGACGTCTCGATATGGCGTTTTATGCCCCGCGCCGTTGCTGTAGTTTTTGGGCCAAAACCGGTACAAATCTTTTCTCTCGTAGATCACAATGGACGGAGTGTTACCAAAGCAGATTTTACCGGTAAATATCTTCTGGTATTTTTTGGTTACACTTATTGTCCTGATGTATGCCCTACCGCCTTAAACGATATGTCCGAGGTATTAGACGAATTAGGTGCAAGTGGAAATTCAATTGTACCGCTTTTTATAAGTGTCGATCCAAAACGCGATACCCCGGAGCATTTAAAATCTTACGTCGAGAATTTTCATCCTAGATTTATCGGCCTTACCGGAACGAGTGCTCAAATTGCCGCCGCGGCACAATCTTACAAAGTTCGATATATTAAAATGGAGGATGAAGATGGTGATCCGGAAACTTATTATATGGGGCATTCGTCAAAGGTATTTTTTGTAGGGCCAACAGGGGAATTACTCATCTCATTCTCAGGGAGTACTCAGCCAGCAGAAATGAAGAGCAAAATTGCGAATTTATTATCTGGAGAAGGCCGGTAGGAAGTGCCAAGAAGGTGTCCCCTACCCCATAAAAAAGGGCCGCCCGAAGCAGCCCTTTTGAAACAAATATATCCGTAGAACTTAGCGTTTCGAGAACTGGAAGCTCCGGCGGGCTTTTTTGCGGCCGTATTTTTTCCGTTCAACAACGCGGCTATCACGGGTCAGGAAGCCTTCTTTTTTCAACGGTGGGCGCAGCGTGGGTTCATACAAAACCAGAGCCTTCGAGATACCATGACGCACCGCGCCGGCTTGACCCGAGAGGCCGCCGCCTTTGACCGTGCAATTGACGTCATATTGATCGGCGCGCTCGGCAATGCCAAAGGGCTGGTTGATCATCATGCGCAGCACCGGACGGGCGAAATAAGTTTCGATGTCCCGGCCGTTGACGACAATTTTACCATTTCCCGGCTTGATCCAAACGCGGGCAACCGCATCTTTCCGTTTGCCGGTCGCATAAGAGCGGCCGAGATCATCGATCTGCGGCTCAACGACGGTAAGTTCTGCCTCAACAACCGGCTCAGGTGCTGCAACTTCTGCTTCGTCGGCCTCAGCAGTTTCTGCGGGTGCTTCAGCTTCAGCAGCGGCAGCAGCGACAGCTTCACCCAAATCTTCGAGAGTTTTCTTTTCTTCAGCCATTTTTAATTGCTCCCAGCCGCAGCGCGGTTTGCAGAATTTTTGGGGTTCATCGCCGCAATATCCAAGCTTTGCGGATTTTGCGCTTCATGAGGATGTTCACTGCCGGCATAGACGTGCAGCTTTTTCATTTGCTTGCGGCCCAGCGGGTTACGGGTGATCATGCGTTCAATCGCTTTGATGACGACGCGTTCCGGATGATCGCCATCCAGAATCTTATCCGCCGTCCGGCTTTTGATGCCGCCTGGATAGCCGGTATGCCAATAATAGGTTTTGTCGTTGCGTTTGTTGCCGGTCAGGCCGACTTTACCAGCGTTGACGATAATAATATTATCGCCACAATCGACATGCGGGGTGTAAGTGGGTTTATGTTTACCGCGGAGGCGCATCGCCACGATGCTGGCCATCCGGCCAAGAACCAAGCCTTCAGCGTCAATCACGAACCACTCGCGTTCGACTTCGGCTGGTTTTTGCGAATATGTATTCATCTCGAATCCAATCTCACTAGTATCTAACGGCGACTCCAACGGCCAGCGTCAATTTCAGCGCGGATTATGCCCAGTTTTCTTGCCTAGTCAATGCAAATTAATCACGTATTATTGTTTAGAAACAATATGTTATAATTGAGGTATAATATTACCACAGTCTTTTTGAGCGATATTCGTAAAAAACATTAATTGCACCCCGGTAAGGCTGGCAATTTAGCGGTTGCGAAAAGGGTGTCAATCGCGGCAAGCTGCTCCAATACCAATTTAAAGAAAAACCCTGGGAGCACTCCATGCCGACCGGTAAAAATGAAACCATTCTCCTCCGCGAAGATAAAGACGGCATCTGCACGCTGACGCTGAACCGTCCTGAGAAACGCAACGCCATGTCGATCGAGCTTGTCGCCGAGCTGCAAAGCGCCTTCGATACCATCGCTGAGGATAAATCGGTCAAAGTCATCATTCTCGCCGGCAACGGTCCGATCTTCTGTTCCGGCCATGATCTGCGGGATATCCGCGGCGACTCAAGTTATGAGGCGATCTTCGAGATGTTCCAGAAATGCAGCAACATGATGATCTCGATGAAAAAGCAGCCGCAACCGATCATCGCCCGGGTGCACGGCATTGCCATGGCGGCCGGTTGCCAATTGATGGCAAGTTGTGATCTTGCGGTCGCCGTCGAAGAGGCCAAATTCGCCGTGCCGGGTGTCACCAACGGCCTGTTTTGCTCGACCCCGGCGGTAGCGCTCAGCCGGGCTGCAAGTGCCAAACACACGATGGAAATGCTGCTGATGGGTGACCTCTTCAGTGCCGAGGATGCCTTGCGTTTCGGTCTGATCAACAAAGTCGTCAAACCGGAAGAGCTTGATGCGGCGGTGATGGCATATGCAACAAGTATCGCCAGCCGCTCGACCCTCACCATTTCAATGGGCAAGCCAGCCTTCTATGAGCAGCTCGATATGGATTTAGAAGAAGCTTACGCCTACACCACTGAAGTGATGGCAAAAAACATGCAGGAACATGACGCTCAGGAAGGCATCGATGCCTTTCTCGAAAAACGCGACCCGGTTTGGCGGGGTCGCTAAGTCGATAATGGCACCACTCATTTATTCAGACGATCACATCGCCGGTATTTTCAAACGCGTTAAAACCATCGCTATGGTCGGGGCCAGTCCAAAGCCGCACCGTGCCAGCCACCGGGTGATGAAATTCCTGCAGGACCGCGGCTACCGGGTGATCCCGGTGAACACGCGCAAAAACGATGGCTTCATCCATGGCGAAAAAGTCTATGACAATCTCGCTAAAATTCCGGATGACTTTCAGATGGTTGATATCTTCCGCAACATCGGCGGTGCGGTTGAGATCACTGATGAAGCCATCGCCCTCGCCGGTGAGAAAAGTATTGATACCATTTGGATGCAGCTTGAGATTCGCAGCGATGAGGCCGCTGAACGGGTTCAGGCCGCCGGCCTCGATATCGTCATGGATCGCTGCCCGGCCATCGAGATTAGGCGCCTGGTCGGCTCTGGGCATTTAACTTCTTAAAATCGATATCAGTTTTAGTGGGACGAGTCCCACTGTAAACCTTAACGCCAATGGGATTTATCCCAATAATTTCATTTTATCTAAAAGTGGGATTTTTAGTTGACGAAATGTTCGATAGCATCAATACTTTCTGCGAGTGATTTGCATTCTTAATTTTGAATCAAAGCAGGGTAAAGCCGTGAACGAAAATTCCGCAATTATTTTTGAAATTGAAAAATACTGCCGCGATGCCGGCATTGCTGAAAGCACCTTTGGCCGCCGCGCAGTTAATGATGGCAAATTTGTCGCCAGATTAAGGTCTGGCAAAGGAGTCACGACATCAACGATCACTAAAATTGAAAAATTCCTGCAGCTAAATGGCATTGACCAGCAAGCCAATAACAAGAAAAATCAAAAAAATATTGTGCCGAAATTAGACGCCGGGGCAAAACCACCGGCAATTAGAAAAAAGACAAAAAAAGCCAAATCGGATGAGCTTAAAAAGGCAAACTTCCGATTTTACGACAACCGGCAGAAGTATCTAATGTTTGTAAATACCTGCAGCGAAAAGTGGGTGGTGGCGGAACGAATGGGGATGGAACTTGCACATATTCACCCGACGCCACCGGCGCTCCGTATTTTCGATGCCGGCATGGGAGATGGTACGGTTTTAACCAGCGTGATGCGGGAAATGCACCGGCGCTACAGAAATATGCCGTTTTACATCGTTGGCAAAGAAATTAGCATGGAAGATGTCCGGCTGAGCCTGGAAAAAATGTCCGACCGCTTTTTTGAACATCCTGCAACGGTGTTGATCGTCACCAACATGTATTATACGGAATCACCCTGGCTAACCCCGAGATCGATGCAGGCAGCGGCCACATTAAATTGGATGGATGTTCCCCTAGCTGGTGATTCCGCTCATGAATTTCATGAGCAAATAAAAGCGCTGCAACCAGTTTTGGCCGATAGCTGGCAAGTCCGGGCCAGCGAAAAGACCGGAAATCCGCTTTATGTCCGACCGTCTGTACTTGTGCTTTATCGTGAAGACCAGAAATTCCTGCTGGACCAAGTAATACCCCGGCCTGGTCAAAATCGTGCTGATTATGATCTAGTCATGGCCTCGCAACCCTATCGAGCCCGCATGCCGGTCGAGTTTAAGGTTAACAAAGTTATTTCTCCCTTAGCACGCTCACTTGCTCCGGGTGGACGTTTATTGGGCATCCACTCTTTCGGCGATGATCCGGGACTTGAAATAATCAGACGGGTATGGCCGGACGAAAATCCCTTCATCACTAATCGCCATGAGCTTTTGAAAGAATTAAAAAAGGATCTCGGTAAATCTCACCGGGATTTGAAATTCAACACGTACTCCGACAAACGGTCGCTGTTTCGCTACGACATGCATACCTTGCCGAGCGAAGTAGATGATCGCAACACGCCGATCGGAACATCTACCCTCCTCGCCGCCTGGAATGCGGTTACCTATGTCGCCCAAATTGAAGATGAGCGCTTGGAAGATGTGATGAGCGACCATACCTACCTTGAGGCGACCCGGGATGTACTGGCCGAATATAAAGGGCTTTGGTTCAATGATGAATCCTACGTAGTCTCCAGAAAACGAGCATAGCAACGGAATGGCTTGATCAAAGACAAGGACGTTTATTAAGAATTCAGTCAGATATTGCACGGTATAAGAAAGTCGATAATTTCGGGTGATATCGGGAGAATCGGGATTGCTTAAACGGCGCACACATGAATTTCTAGAATTATCTATTCCGGGCGATCGCTTCGGCTTCGTTTTTGATCGCTTTATGATGGTGCTCATTTTACTAAATGTCGCCGCCATCGTGATGGAAACCGTGCCGTCTATTCACGCTGCCTATCAAGATTTTTTCTTTAATTTCGAGGTTTTCTCCGTGGCGATTTTTACCGTCGAATATATCTTGCGAGTCTGGTCAAGCACGGAAGATAAAGCCAACAACTACAGTCACCCAGTCATCGGCCGGATTAAATATATCTTCTCGCCAATGGCAATTATCGATTTAATTGCCTTCATACCATTTTATCTCAGTACGTTTTTTGCCATTGATTTGCGGTTGCTCAGAATTTTTCGGTTGTTGAGATTGCTCAAGCTGACGCGCTACTCCCCGGCTCTTATTATCATTTGGGCGGTTATCCGCAATCAGTCGCGCGCACTCACAGCCGCAATTTTCATTATGCTAATCGCGCTTTTATTCACCTCATCGATCATTTTCCTATTTGAAAATGAAGTTCAGCCGGAAGTTTTCGCCAGCGTTCCCCACTCAATGTGGTGGAGTCTGGCAACGCTGACGACGGTTGGGTACGGCGATGTAGTCCCCATCACAGTCGGCGGCAAAATATTTGGCGCCATCACCATGATTCTCGCCATCGGCATGCTGGCCTTGCCAACGGGTGTGATCGCTACCGGTTTTGCCAATGAAATTCGCAAACATGAATTCATTGTCACCTGGCGATTGATCGCCAAAGTACCTTTATTCTCAAATTTGGATGCAGCGCAGATCGCTGATATCGCCGGTTTGTTGATCCCCCTTGTGGTGCCGCCGCGGCACGCTGTCGTCCGCCTTGGTGAGCAAGCCGAGAGTATGTTTTTTATTATTTCCGGCGAAGTTGAAGTCGAAATTATGCCTAAACCCGTCAAACTCCGGGAAGGCGATTTTTTTGGTGAGATGGGCATCCTTAGAAATTCAGTGCGGATGGCTGATGTGGTCTCGCTTTCTGACTGTCAGTTGTTGGAACTTACCAAGGAAAATTTCCATGAATTGATTGTCAACCATCCTGATATTGGCAATCAAGTTCAGAGCGTCATGGAATCACGCATGGCGGATATGTCAGATATTACCACTGAGCCAATTCAGGAAGACACATAACCTTCAGATTCAAGCAATGAAGCGAAGGTGAAGGCGATTTCACTCATCAATAACTCCCACTCACCTTTTTTATGCTGCCGGAAAATTCTGATCGACGGATGCCAAAGATGATCCAAACGATTTAGCCCGAACCGCCACTCCGGTACTTTGGAGAGCAATGTCCAGGTCGGTATGCCGAGCGAACCTGAGACTTGAATGGTGGAATTATCAACCGAGATCACATGGTCCAGCGCGGCAATTTGGGCGAACCAGTCTTCGGCGCTGGTCAGCGGATCAACCGCATCGTCATTGAAAACTTTGACTCCAGTGCGCGCGAAGACGCCGGCTAAATCCTCATCAACTTCGCCGTATTGCAGATTGATAAAGTGGCAGCCTGCCATGGCCAATAACTCGTCCCACATTGCCAATGGCACGGAACGTTCAGCGCCGACTATGGGATTACCGCTGCGCCAGCAAATACCGACTTTCATTCCGGGCCCGAGCGCTTCATAACGTGCCCTAATTTCCGCCGTCAAATCTGGATCGGCTTTCAAGTAACCACCCGCCTCTTGCGGGAAGTCTTCGATAGCTTGACGGTAAAACTTGCCCAGTGAGCCGATCGGCATTTGATATTCAGTATCGGCATGTTCGATCCGGGGGTCTGGCGGTTCCTGCCTCGCCACCGCAATCACGCCATCGAAAGAGCGTTCAATGATCGGCACCAGACGGTCATTACATTCTAAAATAATGCCCGCACAATCGCGCACAATATCCGGCAGTGTGTTGGCAAACATAATCTCATCGCCAATACCCTGCTCGCTCCAGATCAGAATTTTCTGACCGGTCAAATCTTCGCCCTGCCACATCGCTGGCGGAAACTCTCTCCAGGTTGAAGGAAATTCCGGACACAGCCAGCGCCATTCGTTCTCCTTCCAGCCATCGGCAAAATTTTCTGCCATCAGCAAAACCCGGCTGAGATTAAAATGCGCCTCAGCGTAATCCGGCTCAATGGAGAGAGCATTGCGCAAAGCTGCCTCGGCCTGGGTTAGATCACCCATATCAAGCAAGGAAATACCAAGGTTGTTATAGGCTTGCGGGTTGTTTTCATCGAGACGAATGGCTTCGTCAAAACAGCTAATGGCGCTCCGATGCTCACCCTGGGCACGATAGGTTAAACCCAAATTTGAATAGGCTGGTGCGTATTGCAAATCGATATCCAGAGCGGCGCGGAAGCTTTTTATCGCATGCTCGAGCTGATTGAGACCCAGTAAGGCCAGCCCACGAACATCGAGAGCTTCCGGAGACTCGGGTGCCTTGGATAAAGCGCGGTCGGCAGCCGCCAAAGCCTCGCCGTGACGTTTGGCTAAAGACAACACAAATGACATCCGGCAGGTTAATGAGACATCTCCCGGCCGCATTACCAATGCCCGCTCAAGTGTTTTAATGGCAGCGCTAAATCTAGATGCATGTGCCATCGACTTGGCAGAAGTTTCAAACGCCTTAATGAGATTTTCAGCGAAGTCGCCACGATCCGGATCAATAGCATGGGCTTGCTCGAACAAATCGATCGCTTGATCAAAGCGCTCCTGCTGAACATGGATGAGGCCGAGCCCGTTCAAGGCGTCCGGATTATCCGGCTGAGTGGCTAAAATTTTACGCGCTAATTCCTCTGCCTCATCGAGGCGTTCGGCGAGCATGCTATGTTTGTCAGGACTATCAACGTCTGCGACCATGCCCCACCTTTTGCCTAAACAGCATTTTTCGCCGTAACGATGAGATCACATATTTCGCGCACAGCACCTTCTCCGCCTTTCTTCTTTGTGACATAGACGGCGGCAGAGATAGCTTCGACCGTGGCATCCGCCACCGACATCGGACAGCCGACAGCTTCCAAAACCGGAAGATCATTGAGGTCATCACCGACATGGCCGACTTGATCCAGATCGATCCCCAAGCTGTCGCAAATTTCAACCAGCGACGCCAATTTATTTTCACATTCAAGCTGGACGTAATCAACGCCCAAGCGCTGCCCCCGATGCGCAATCGAGGGGGTTAAACTGGCGGTAATAATAGCGATTTTAACGCCGGCTTTTTGCGCTCGTTTTATGCCCATACCGTCTTTGACATTAAATTTGCGCAGCTCGTCACCGTCATCGGTATAGTACAGACCGCCATCGGTCAGCACGCCATCGGTATCAAGTGACAATAACCTAAGCCCGGCCAAACGTTCCATAAATTGCTGTTCGGATAATGTACTCACGCTTTCGCCTCCAAGATGGCTTCTACTTCGACTAAGTCTTCCGGCGTATCGACCCCGATAGAACCCGGCTCAACTGGCACACAGGCAATGCGATGGCCATGCTCAAGATAGCGCATTACTTCAATACTTTCGGCGCGCTCCACCGGGCCCCGTTCAAGTTCGGGAAAACGTAACAAGGCGGCGCGGCTAAAAGCATAAAGTCCGACGTGAACGGATCGTTGCATGGTTTCTGCCATTGGATAAGGCACCGGCAGCCGGGAAAATGTAATCACACTGCCATCAAGGGCGGGCACCAAATGCACCACCGACGGATCATCCAACTGCGCGTCGGTCGCGCCTTCAATATAGGCGGTCGCCACTTCGATCCCCCGCTCCATCGCTGCCACCAAACAGTCAGTGACGGCATCAATTGTGGCCGGTTCAATCAGCGGCTCATCACCTTGAACATTGAGGTAAACATCCGCCTCGATTTTTTGCGCCACCTCGGCTAAGCGGTCACTGCCGGTCGGATGGCTATCAGCGGTCATCACAACATCAAGATCATTGGCACGGCAGTACTCGGCAATGCGGTCATCATCGGTTGCGATCACGGTTTGAGTGACGCTTTTGGCCTGGATGGTCTGATCCCACACCCAATGGATCATCGCCTTGCCGCAAATTTCTTTGAGCGGCTTGCCGGGAAAACGCGTCGATGCCCAACGGGCCGGAATGACAGCGAGAACTTTCATCTATTGTCCTTAAATATGTTCTTCATTTTATGCCTGTCTCCGCGACATGACGCAACCTAGCTCTATTCAAGAGGCACCCATTGGCCGCCCTGGATTTCAACCATCCGATAGGCATTAAAGTCGAGCCCGAGATGGTCCTTGGCCGACATTTTTACCACCCCATTAGCGCCGATATAACCATCGGTGCTTTCGAGCGCGCGCCTGATTTTTTCCCGC
>JABIIH010000045.1 GCA_018649245.1 Rhodospirillaceae bacterium
GAGGCGCCAAGTATTCTGATCGGCCATAGTCTTGGCGGTGCAGCGGTGTTGGCAGCGGCCGGTGAGGTGCCAGGCGTGAAAGCGGTTGCGACCATCGGGGCGCCGTTTGATCCGGCGCATGTTTCGGATAATTTTTCAGCCGCCATTCAGGAAATTGGCGAAAAAGGTGAAGCCGAAGTTAGTCTTGGCGGGCGGCCCTTTGTTATCAAGCAGCAATTCCTCGATGATATCGCAGCGCAAGATCAAAAAGACCGGATTGGCAGTCTCAAAAAAGCCTTGCTGGTGTTTCACGCACCGGGCGATGCCGTCGTCGGTATTGAAAATGCTGCGGAAATATACGGTGCAGCCAAACATCCAAAAAGTTTTGTCACCCTCGATGATGCCGATCATTTGCTATCTCGCAAACCGGATGCGGTTTATGTCGCCGAAATTATTTCGGCCTGGGCAAGCCGTTATCTCGGCGAAGAAGTAACGACGCTTTCAACGCCAAAATCTGGCGAAGGTGAAGTCGCTGTTCAGGAAACCCGTGAGGGTAAATTTACGCAAAGCATATCCGTCGGCGGTAAACACGCTTTGCGGGCCGATGAGCCGCCGGCATATGGCGGCACTGATACCGGTCCGACGCCTTATGATCTGCTGCTGTCAGGTCTTGGCGCCTGCACGACTATGACCATTCGGATGTATGCCGACCGTAAAAAAATACCACTGGAGCGCGCTTCGGTCACACTGCGCCACGACAAAATTCATGCCGATGATTGTGAAACCTGCGAGACCAAAGACGGCAAGGTTGATCAAATTGTGCGGGAGATCAGCCTGGAGGGAGAACTCAGCGAAGAACAACGCCAGACACTTTTGGCAATCGCCGAAAAATGTCCTGTGCATCGGACATTACATTCAGAAGTGGTGGTAGAAAGCCGGCTCGCCGCTGGCTAATCAAAGCATTTGTAATCCGTGTCGCAGATGGGCAGTTTTTGCTCGGCGCGTTTCATTAATACTGCAATGACATGACTGCGGATTTTTGTCAGCTCGCCATCAGCTTTCATTTTTTTAAACACGGCCGAAATTTTCGGCACGAGAGCGGCATGTTTGTTGTTGAGATAATGGAATAAGTCAAACCGCATGATGGCAGGATTAAGTTCTTTAATTTGCTTAATGCCAAGCTGCTTCATTTGATAAAGGCCATTGAGGCGCGGCGAGACGATGATATCAAAGCGATCTTTGCGCAGCATTTGAAACATGGTTTTGTAATCGCTGACCGCGCGTGAATCCATGTTGACGGTGTTATTTTCGGCAAATTTAATGCCGCGGATATACCCTATTCGGTAGGGGCGCAAGCTCTCCCAGCCATCCACTTTAAAGGTTTTAGCAAGGGAAAATACGGTGCCTTGAATATAGTTAATGGCGGGATTAATTTGGATTAAATTGTGATATTTGGCGGCGATGCCATTGATGCGCTGGACTTCGCCGTCCACCTTGCCGCTATTGGCGAGACGTAAGGCCCGCTCACCGGGAAATTTCTTAATTTGCACATCAATACCAATACGCTTGTAGGCTTTTCGTGTGATCACTTCACTGGTGACGGTATCGATCGTATTGGGTGGCGTGACGAAAACTAATTTGGTTTGCGCCTGAGCACCGCCAATTAAAGCTGAGTGCAGAACAGCCGCCAGTATCAAAGCTGATAAATTTCTTGGAAAATATATAATTTTGGTTGCCATTGATCGCCCAGTATACCTAAAGGAGTAGGCAGCCTAACGTATTGGTAAAATAAGGGAACAAGAAATTTCAAGAGAATGATTGGAAATGCGGCATAAAATTCTTTAAGTGAGTCTGGTAGGCAATAAGGTTTTTAGTGCATAATCAACGCATTAGTACTGAATAATATAGAGGAGAGGTCTGTGGCAGATAAATTAGACCAAGAAGCACTTGATTATCATCGCTTGCCCACGCCGGGTAAAGTCGCGGTGGTACCGACCAAACCGCTCGCCAATCAACATGATCTCTCTTTGGCCTATTCGCCGGGCGTAGCAGCTGCCTCGATGCTGATCC
>JABIIH010000044.1 GCA_018649245.1 Rhodospirillaceae bacterium
CAACCGCTATGCGCCCCGCCGTCCAATAAAATACTGAGATCAAGCGCTTGGATCGTGCCGTCTTTGTTGAAGCCCAATTTGAGGCTCAAATGACAGGCATGGCGGCCTTTGTTTTGATAGATCGACTCGTCCCGATCATAGGTGAGTTTAACCGGCCGGCCCAGTTTTCGGCTCATGATACTAGCAATGAGCACGGATGGCGTTGCTTCGGTCTTGCCGCCAAAGCCGCCACCGACATTCGGAATAATCACCCGGATATCATCGAGCGGCATATCAATGGTTCGTGAGATGGTGTGCTGCAGCGTGTGGGCCAGTTGATTGCAGTTATAGACGGTGAGCTTTTTCTTGCCCGGGTCGTAATCGGCGACCACCGATTGGGTTTCAATAAAGCCGCCATTGACCATAGAGGTATAAAAGCTTTCCTCGACCACCACATCAGCTTTGGCCAAGGCATCATCGACATCGCCGAAATGCTGTTCGGCGGTGTGGTTGGTATTATTTTTAGCAAAGTCATGAATAAGATTATCTGAAGACTCTACCGAGTCACGCGCGTTCACCAGGGCGTCTAATTCTTCAATTTCAACTTCGATAAGCTGCAAGGCTTCGGCGGCAATCTGCTCATTTATTGCAACCACGGCGGCCAGACCCTCACCAAAATAACGGACTTTATCCACCGCCAGCGGCGTCTCCGTCGGCATTAGATCATTTACTGAATAGGCTTTGGGATGCTCCTCGCCGACCATGACATCCAGCACGCCGGGATATTCCTTGGCTTTACTGACATCGACTTTTTTAATGATGCCGTGAGCAACCGGACTGCCATAGACTTTTGCATAGGTCATGCCATGGAGATCAATGTCGTCGGTGTATTCCGCCCGGCCGGTGACTTTGTCATAGCCTTCGACGCGCGGTACGGATTTACCAACGATCTCGAATTCACGAATTTGCTCTCTGGTGTAAGCGCTATCTTGATCCATTATTCAGCTCCTACCTGCTTCGTCATAGTCACCGGCAACGACGGCCTCGACTGCATCGAATATTTTTTCGTAGCCCGTGCAGCGGCACAGGTTCCCTGACATGCCGACGACAATTTCTTGGTGATTTGGCTTGGGGTTCTCGTTGAGCAAGCCTTTCGCCGACATGATCACACCCGGTGTGCAGATACCGCATTGCACACCCTGCTTTTCCAGAATCGCTTGCTGAATGGGATCAAGCTTGCCGTCCTGCTCCAACCCTTCAATGGTAACGATCTCCTTGCCTTCAGAGGCCAAGGCCAAAGTAATGCACGACAAATGCGACTTGCCTTCGATCAGGATGGTGCAGGCGCCGCAATCACCTTGCTCGCAGCCGAGTTTGGTGCCAGTCATGCCGAGCTGGCGACGAACGACGTCGGCAATCGTTGCATTAGGCGCTACCATCACTTCATAAGGGCTGCCATTGATGTTGAGTTTAACAACTTGTTTCATTTCGACTCTCCTGCGACCTGGGCATAGGCTTCGTCAAAGGCCTCTTCGACCAGCACCCGTAAAATTTCTTTCCGGTATTCCGCCGAGGCGCGAAAATCATCGATTGGTTTCGAGATATCAGCGCAGGCCTGAGACACCTTTTGCAGCAAATCTTCGCTGGGTTTTTGCCCGATCAGTTTTTGCGCTGCGTCTTCAGCGTTAATCGGCGCCGGTGCGACCACGCCTAAAGCAATCACAGCGTCTTTAATGGTCTCATTGTCTGCTTCAAGCTCAACTGCAACTGCGGCGGCGACCATGGCGATCTCCATGCCACCACGCACCCGGAAATGGTGATAGGCACTGCCAGATTTCTTCTTCGGCGAAGGCACTGAAATGGATTTCAGATATTCGCCTTTCTTGATAGCTGTCTTGCGATTGCCCTGGATGAAATCAACCAGCGGCATGTTGCGTTCCTTATCGCCATTGGCAATCGTCACTTCAGCATTAAAGGCGACCAAGGCAGGTGGCGTATCAGCAGCCGGTGAGGCATTGCAAATATTACCGCCAAGGCTGCCCATGGTGCGAATTTGGCGGGCGCCAATGGTTTCAATTGACTGCCAGAGGGCAAAATATTTTTCTTTGACTTCTGGCATTTCCATAATGTCATCGAGCTTGGCTGCACTGCCGATAACCAGACCGGTTTTATCGTCATGGCTAATGCCGGAGAGCTCATCCAAGCCGGATATATCAATGACGTAATCCAGCTTCACGCCGGAGTTTTTCAATTGCACCAGCAAATCCGTGCCACCGGATAAGATGCGGGCATCATCGCCGTGATCGGCTAACAACGCAGCAAGCTCGCCCGTGTCTTTCGGGGCCACATACTGAAAGCTTGGTAAATACATAGTTTTTCCTCGTTCAAAACACGCTGCTTAAGCGTTCATTTTTTCTTCTTCAATTCTTCTGAGTTCAC
>JABIIH010000100.1 GCA_018649245.1 Rhodospirillaceae bacterium
AAATCACAAGCTAAGAAAGCTGCTGCTGGTCCGGCTAAAAAAGCCGCCACCGCCGATGACGATGAAGAAGATAAAGCTGCAGAGCCGAAAGCTGAAGAAGAAGCCAAGCCGGAAGCAGAACCAGAAGCTGACGCTGACGCTGAGTAACTAGGGAAATTCGAGGAAGATAATGGCATCTGCCGCCGAACAATTAGCCGCCAATTTAAACTTTGGTGCGTTCAATAAAGCCACGGAGCTGAAAAAGCGTCTGTGGTTTACGTTGGGTGCGCTGATCGTTTACCGGCTCGGCACCTATATTCCTTTACCCGGTATTGATCCGGTTATCTTGCAGGATATTTTCCGCCAGCAAGCCGGTGGCATTCTCGGTATGTTCAATATGTTTGCCGGTGGTGCGCTTGGCCGCATGACCATATTCGCCTTGAATATTATGCCCTATATTTCCGCTGCCATTATCATGC
Organism: Rhodospirillaceae bacterium; assembly: GCA_018649245.1. Classification (GTDB taxonomy): domain Bacteria; phylum Pseudomonadota; class Alphaproteobacteria; order Rhodospirillales; family UBA2165; genus TMED23. The sequence continues at coordinate 459 of JABIIH010000100.1, forward strand.
AGCTGATGACCTCGATTTCACCGTCAATGAATCAGTTGAAAAAAGAAGGCGCGACCGGGCAAAAGAAAATTAACCAATACACCCGTTATTTGACCGTGCTGATTGCTACCATGCAGGCCTACGGCATTTCCGTCGGTATTGAAGGTATGCAGGGCTCACTTGGTTCAGCCGTTGTTGCGCCGGGCGCATTCTTCCGCTTTACAGCCGTTATTACACTGGTTGGCGGCACCATGTTTTTGATGTGGCTCGGTGAGCAAATTACAGCCCGCGGCGTCGGCAACGGTATTTCGCTGATTATTTTCGCTGGTATTGTCGCTGAATTGCCGAGCGCTCTTGCGGGCACCCTGGAATTGGGCCGCACGGGTGCGCTGTCTTCCGGCATTATTATCGCCATCCTGATCATGGCAATTGGTGTCATTTACGCCATTGTCTTTGTCGAGCGCGCGCAGCGCCGCTTGGTTGTGCAATATCCGAAACGCCAGCAAGGCAACAAAATGTATGGTGGTGAAAGTTCTCACCTGCCGTTGAAAATCAACACATCTGGTGTGATCCCATTGATTTTTGCCAGCTCGTTGTTGTTGATGCCGACCACCGTAATCAGCTTTATGGCGAATTCTGGTCCGGAGTGGCTGACGACTGTGTCGTCTTTGCTGGGCCGTGGACAGCCGTCTTATTTACTTATCTATAGTGCGCTGATTGCGTTCTTTGCCTTTTTCTATACGGCCGTGGTGTTCAATCCGGAAGAAACCGCCGACAATCTTAAGAAACACGGCGGCTTTATTCCTGGTATTCGTCCAGGCAAGAACACGGCCGAATATTTGGAATATGTGACCACCCGCTTAACTGTTGTCGGCGCCTCTTATTTGGTTGCTGTCGCATTGTTGCCGGAGATATTGATCTCCCAGTGGTCGGTACCGTTCTTCTTTGGCGGCACCAGCTTGCTAATTGTCGTTACAGTAACCATGGATACGGTTGCCCAAGTGCAGTCACATATGTTGGCGCATCAATATGAAGGCCTCATCAAGAAATCTCGATTGAAGGGGCGGCGCTAAGATGAATATGATTATTTTAGGCCCTCCCGGTGGCGGCAAAGGCACGCAATGTGAACGATTGGTCGAGGAATATGGCCTCGTTCAACTGTCGACCGGTGATATGCTCCGCGCTGAAGTTAAATCTGGTAGCGAACTGGGCCAAACAGCAAAAAAAATTATGGATGCGGGCCAATTGGTGCCGGATGATCTGATTATATCGATGATCTCCAGCCAAATTGACCAGAATAGTGACTCTGAGGGCATAATTTTGGACGGGTTTCCCCGTACCACCGCCCAGGCAGAGGCGCTTGATGCAATGCTTTCTGAAAAAAGCCTCAACATGGACCATGTCGTCCAGTTGGAAGTTGATGAAGATGCTATTGTTGAACGTCTTTCTGGCCGTTTTTCCTGCGCCAATTGTGGTGCCGGGTATCACGACACCTTCAGCCAGCCGGCTGAAGAGGGAAAATGTGATAAATGCGGCCACACAGAATTTTCGCGACGGTCTGACGATAATCCGGAAACGGTGCGTTCCAGGCTGGTTGCGTATCGGGAGCAAACTGCCCCGATATTGCCTTTTTACCAAGATAAGGGTGTTTTGCAGTCTGTCGATGGTATGGGGGGCATGGAAGAGGTCTTTGACCAAATTAAGGAGATTGTTGCGAGCGGATAACCAAGTGTTTATATGGTGTTGAAAATAGGGGCTAACGCATTGACTTTAGATGCTTTGTGCCTATAATCGCGCCACTTTGGGAACCCCCCGCGATAGAAATTGTAACTGTTTTTTTTAAGCTAAGGAGATTCAGCTTTGGCTCGTATCGCTGGCGTTAACATACCGACCCATAAACGGGTTGAAATTGCGCTTACATATATTTTTGGAATCGGACGTTCTCACGCAAAAGCAATTTGTGCGAAAACCGAAATTCCAACAGAGCGCCGTGTGCATGAACTGACCGATGATGAGGTCGTGCGCATTCGTGAAGTAATCGATGCGGAGTACCAGGTTGAAGGTGACCTGCGCCGCGAAACATCGATGAATATCAAACGGTTAATGGATTTGGGCTGCTATCGCGGTCTGCGTCATCGGCGAGGTTTGCCGGTACGTGGTCAGCGTACTCATACCAATGCCCGCACCCGCAAGGGACCGGCTAAGTCGATTGCTGGTAAGAAAAGCGTAAAAGCCGGTTAAATTTTGGGATTTTCCCCCGAATTTATATTGGTTTTTTTTGAGGAATAAGGTCTAACATGGCAAAAGCGACAACAGCGCGTCCACGCCGCCGCGAGCGTAAGAATATTACCTCCGGTGTGGCACATGTGAATGCAACATTTAATAACACGGTAATTACTATTGCCGATGCACAAGGAAATGCTATTTCCTGGTCTTCAGCTGGTACCCAAGGTTTTCGTGGTTCGCGTAAATCGACCCCATATGCAGCGCAGATTGCCGCTGAAGATGCGGGCCGAAAAGCGCAGGAACATGGCATGAAAACTTTGGAAATTGAAGTTAAGGGCCCAGGTTCTGGACGAGAGTCCGCTCTGCGTGCATTGCAGGCTGTTGGCTTTACGATCACGGCTATTCGTGACGTAACTCCGATACCGCATAACGGCTGTCGTCCGCGTAAGCGGCGTCGGGTCTAACTAATTCGTATTGTTGATTGACCATCAGTAGGAGTGGTCAGTCAGTTTTTAATTTTTTTTCTACTGCTTGATTGAGGCGTACCCGTGATTCAGAAAAATTGGCAGGAATTAATTAAACCGAACAAATTGGAAGTCGTTCAGGGCGCAGTTCCGGAGCGGCGTGCAACTGTGGTTGCAGAACCTTTGGAGCGGGGCTTCGGCCTGACGCTTGGTAACGCCCTTCGCCGGGTTTTGCTGTCGTCCTTGCAGGGCGCAGCCGTTACCGCCATTCAAATTGATGGTGTGCTCCATGAGTTCTCTTCGATCGCCGGCGTCCATGAGGATGTCACCGATATTGTTCTTAACATCAAAAATCTCGGTATTCGCATGCATAGCGAAATGACCGGCCGCATGACCTTGGAAGCAAAAGGTCCTGGTGCGGTTAAAGCCGGTCAAATCGATACTGGTCATGACATTGAAGTAATGGATCCGGATCTCGTGATCTGTACGCTTGATGAAGGCGCCAGCATTCGCATGGAATTCACCGTTGAAATGGGTAAAGGCTATGTGCCGGCGGTGCAGAACCGTCCGGAAGAGAGCCCGATTGGTTTGATCCCAATCGACGCCGTCTTCTCGCCAGTTCGCAAAGTCGCTTACAAAGTTGACAATGCCAGGGTTGGTCAGGTTACCGACTTTGATAAATTGTTGCTTGAAGTAACCACTGATGGCACGGTTTCGCCAGAGGATGCGGTTGCTTTGGCAGCACGTATCTTGCAAGACCAATTGCAACTCTTCATCAATTTCGAAGAGCCGCAACTGGCCGTTCCGGAAGAAGCCCGCGACGAATTGCCGTTCAACAAAAATTTGCTGCGTAAAGTTGATGAGCTTGAACTCTCAGTTCGCTCCGCCAACTGCCTCAAGAACGATAACATCATCTATATCGGTGATTTGGTCTTGAAAAGCGAAGCGAAAATGCTGCGGACGCCAAACTTTGGCCGTAAGTCGCTAAATGAAATTAAGGAAGTTTTGTCGCAAATGGGTCTCCACCTCGGTATGGAAATCCCCAACTGGCCACCGGAAAATATTGAAGAGCTGGCCAAGCGATTAGAAGAGCCTTTCTAGGTTAACAGTTAAGATAAAGGAATAGAGCCATGCGTCATCGTATGAGTGGCCGTAAACTCAATAGAACATCCGCCCATCGCAAGTCGATGTTCGCCAATATGACCGCGTCATTGTTGCTCCATGAGCAAATCAAGACGACCAAGCCGAAGGCTAAAGATCTTCGGACTTTTGTCGACAAGATGATCACGCTCGGTAAGCGCGGCGATCTGCATGCCCGTCGTCAGGCAATGTCATTCCTGCGCGACAAGGAAGTGGTTTCAAAGTTATTTGATGCCCTGGCCGATCGCTATAAAGACCGCCAAGGTGGTTATAGCCGCGTGCTGGCCGCTGGTTACCGTTATGGTGATTCTGCGCCGATGGCGATTATTGAATTGGTTGACCGCGATGAAGACGCTAAGGGTGCGGCTGATAAGGCTCGCGTTGAAGCTGAAACCGAAGCAGAAGATCAGGAAGCTGTTTCCGCATAAACTGGCTTCCAGTATAATTTATTAAAGAGGCAGCTCCTGGAAATATCTGGCGGCTGCCTCTTTCGTTTTGACAGGCTATAATAGAATTATGAGCATTCGTATTATCTTATCTGGAATTATGTTGGGTTTGTTGCTCTCAATGGGTCCCGCCCATGCTCAGAAACAAATCCCGCAATCGCAAACCGAAATAAAACTTTCCTTTGCACCGCTGGTGCGTAAGGCGGCCCCGGCGGTGGTTAATATTTTTACCCGTAAGACCGTGACCCAGCGATCTTTCTCTCCGCTCTTTGATGATCCGTTTTTCAGGCGCTTTTTTGGCGATCAGTTACGCAGCGGTCCTAGGTCTCGTAAGAAGGTGCAGAACTCATTGGGTTCGGGGGTCATCGTCGAGGCCAATGGCACCATCATCACCAATCATCATGTCATTAAAGGCGCCGATGAAATCACCGTGGTGCTATCCGATCGCCGCGAATTCGATGCTAAAATTATCGGTAGCGACAAACGAACGGATTTAGCAGTTTTAAGAATAAATGCCGGACGCGAGAAGCTACCTTTCCTGGCTTTCCGGGATTCAGATGATCTCGAAGTGGGTGACTTAGTCCTGGCCATCGGCAATCCGTTTGGCGTCGGCCAAACTGTGACCAGTGGGATTGTCTCGGCGTTGGCGCGGACTCAAGTCGGCATCAATGATCTAAATTTCTTTATTCAAACTGATGCCGCGATCAATCCCGGCAATTCCGGTGGTGCGCTAATTACCCTCGATGGCAAGCTGGTCGGTATTAATTCAGCGATCTATTCCAAAGGCGGTGGTTCAGTTGGTATTGGTTTCGCCATCCCCACTAATATGGTGCAAACTGTATTATCCGGTCTTTCCGGCGGCGGGCGCGTGGTTCGTCCTTGGATCGGTGCTGAGGGGCAGGGGGTTAGCGCTGATATCGCCGCCTCTATTGGCATGAAGCGGCCGGCTGGTATTCTTATCAATGGCGTTTACCCGAAAGGGCCCGCAGACCGGGCTGGCATTAAAGTCGGTGACGTCATTATTGGTGTTGGCAAACATGACGTGAACGATACCGAGAGTTTACGATTTAGAATTGCCACGCGGCCCATTGGCGAAAGCCTGGATATCAAGATTATCCGGCGCGGTAAGACAAAGCGGGTTAATTTTCCGGTTGAGGCACCACCTCAAAAACCAAAAATAAACAAGACCGAACTCAGCGGTTATAATCCATTGCAGGGAGCCAGTATTGGCAATCTCTCACCGGCCTTGGCCGATCAGATCGGTATGAATTTATTATCGCGCGGTGTGGTGATTTTGGAAATCCGGCGAAGCTCATCGTCTCAGCGGTTTGGCTTTCAGCCTCGCGATATTATTAAAGAGATTAACGGCGACGAGGTCAGGACTGTTGGTCAGGTCCAGCGGTTGCTTTTGCAAAAAAGTAAGCAATGGAAACTGTCCATTAGTCGCAATGGTAAAATATTATCTATGGCGGTTAACCGGTGACGACACTTTTTGAATCTCAGGCCCCGAGGCCCCTGGCAGACCGCTTGCGCCCCTCGACTTTGGATGAGGTTGTAGGACAGGCACATTTGCTGGCTGAAGAGGCACCATTGGGGCGGATGCTGGTAAGTGGCCGGATGGTCTCGCTGTTGCTGTGGGGACCACCTGGTACCGGCAAGACGACCATCGCGCGGCTTTTAGCAGAACATACCAACCTCCATTTCGAGCCCTTATCAGCCGTGTTTTCAGGTGTTGCGGATTTGCGCAAGGTCTTTGAGGCTTCAAAGAACCGTCGCGAAGCCGGGCGGGGGACCTTGCTGTTTGTGGACGAGATCCACCGCTTTAACCGGGCGCAACAGGATGGCTTTTTGCCCTACGTTGAAGATGGCACGGTGACATTGGTTGGCGCGACGACAGAAAACCCATCCTT
>JABIIH010000094.1 GCA_018649245.1 Rhodospirillaceae bacterium
GAGCCGCCATAAGAGATGAACGGCAGCGTCATGCCCTTGGTCGGCATCAGGTTGAGCGTCGAGGCCATATTGATGATCGCTTGCAGACCAAACTGAACCAACAACCCGGCAACGGCGAGTTGGACAAACAAATCGGTTTCTTTAAAGGCGCGGCCAAAACCACGAAGCACGACGAACAGAAACAAGGCAACAATCAGCAAGGTCATGACGAGACCGAATTCTTCTCCGGCGACGGCGAAGATAAAATCGGCATGGGCATCCGGCAGCACTGCTTTAACATGACCTTCACCCGGTCCCCGGCCAAATACACCACCATTGCGAAAGGCTTCGAGCGAGCGCATGACTTGATAAGCCTCAGAGCTTGCTGGATCAAAAAAGCGGTCAATCCGGGTTTGCACATGTTCAAAATTAAAATAGGCAACGAACCCGCCAGAAATAAATATGATGCCGATTGCCAGCACCAGCAGCATCGGCAGACCGGCCAGAAAAAACTGAACGCCCCAAACGACGCTGACCAAAATAGCCATGCCCACATCGGGCTGCATCAACAACAAGGCAACAACCGTCAAATACAGACCGACTGCTACCATATAGCCGGGGAAATCCTCTTTAAGCCGCCAGGCTGAGAACATCCAGGCCGCGATGATGGCGAAGCACGGCTTGACAAATTCGGAGGGTTGAATGGAGAAGCCGAGGAGCGTAATCCAACGCGTCGCACCTTTGATCTCAGTGCCGTTTACCAGCGTAAAAATCATCAATAAAACCGCTAAACTAAAACAGATAACTGCAAGCTGGCGCACGCCGCTGCGGTTTAACAATGACACCGCAAACATAACCATTAAGACGAATGGCAGAACGATGAATTGACGTTGAGCAAAGTAAAAAGTATCAAGCCCGATGCGTTCCGCTACGGCCGGGCTGGCGGCCAGAGCTAAAATCGCGCCCATTGCCAAAATTGCAATAATCGCCGCTATCATCCAATGATCAACAGTTCGCCACCAGCGGCCAAATAAGCTTTCATCAGAACGGGAGAAGGTCGTATTCATGCAGTACCTGCTTCCAGATAATTGACGAGATCACGGAAAGTTTCGCCGCGTTGCTCAAAATCACTAAATTGATCAAAGGACGCACAGGCCGGCGACAACAGGACGGTGCCGCCGCCCTCACTTTGCGCTGCTTGATGCGCCGCCTTTACAGCCGTTTCAAGATCACCACAGGTGCTGGTGGAGACGCTGGAGCCAAGCAAGCCAGCCAGCTGGTCTTGCGCCTCGCCAATGAGATAAACCTGTTTAACCTGCGGCATCACCTCTTCGATGGTACCGAGGTCTTCTTCCTTAAACTGACCGCCGGCAATCCAATGAACATTCTCGTAGCAGCCTAGCGCTTTGGCGGCGGCTTCGGTGTTGGTCGCTTTGCTGTCATTGATATAGGCGACGCCATTGAATTCACGGATCAATTCCTGGCGATGGGCGAGACCGGAAAAAGACTTAATCGCCGCGGCAATTGTTTCAGGCTCGATATCCGCAGCCCGCGCCGCCGCATAAGCTGCCGCCGTGTTTTGCCAGTTGTGCTGACCCGGCAAGGTCGGTACGACCCGTAAATCCATGATAGATTGTTGCTGATTTTCGAGATCATCAATGAGCATACCGTTTTCAACATAGACGCCGCCTGGGGTGCGCGCGCTGCCCGAGATCGGCACAATTCCTTTACCGCCCCGGTCAATCATCAACTCCAAGGAGATGCCGCGGCAATGAGAATCTTCCATGCCAATAATCGTTTGGGCATTTTCTTTGCTGCGCTCGAACAAAATACGTTTAGCGGCAACATAGCCGTCCAAACCACCGTGACGATCCAAATGATCCGGTGAAATATTAAGCAGCACCGCAACATCCAGACGAACCGAGGGAATGCGCTCCAACTGATAAGATGACAGCTCCAGCACATAAGTGCCGTCTTCGCCGAGCGGTGCTAAATCCAAGGCCGGGATACCGTAATTGCCACCAATCTCAACGGACCGCCCCGCTGCCTTTAATATATGACCAATCAGCGCCGTCGTGGTTGACTTACCATTGGTGCCGGAGACGCCAACAAATCGGGCAGCGGATACTTCTCGCGCCAATAAATCAACATCGCAAATAATTTCACAGCCGGCTGCACGGGCACGCGTGGCAATTTCATGGGGTTTCGGATATTGATCCGGAATGCCAGGGCTTAATACCAACGTGTTTAACTGCGACCAGTCACTTTGATAAAGATCAGTGAGCTCGACACCTTCTTCGATTGCCTTATCGCGGCTCGCTGCTTGGTCATCCCAGGCCCAGACCTCGGCACCTCCTGCCGCCAAAGCACGAACGGCTGAGAGGCCGGAACGACCGAGCCCCAGCACACCGACCGGCTTATTAGCAAAAGAAGTTACGTCAATCACTTAGCTCACTACCTCAGTTTCCCTTATCTCAGTTTCAAAGTGGCGAGCCCGGCAGTTGCCAGGATCACAGCAATGATCCAAAAACGAATTACAATGGTCGGCTCGGCCCAGCCTTTTTTCTCAAAATGATGATGCAGAGGCGCCATGGCGAAGACGCGCTTACCGGTCAGCTTAAAAGAAATGACCTGGACGATTACTGAAACGGTTTCCAACACAAACAAGCCGCCAACGATTGCCAGCACCAATTCATGTTTGGTGATGACGGCCACCGAGCCTAGTGCGCCGCCCATGGCGAGGGAGCCGGTATCGCCCATGAAAACCATAGCCGGTGGCGCGTTATACCAGAGGAAGCCGAGACCGGCACCGATCAGTGCGCCGCAGAAGATGGAAAGCTCACCTGCACCCGGCACATAGTTAAGCTGCAGATAGTTAGAAAATACCGAGTTACCAATAATGTATGCAATCAGCGCGAACACTGCTGTCGCAATCATCACCGGGCCAATCGCCAAGCCATCCAAGCCATCAGTTAAATTAACCGCGTTGGAAGAGCCAACAATAACCAGACAGGCAAAGGCGACAAAAAACCAACCAAGATCTATCAGCACAGTTTTGAAAAACGGAATAGCAAGCGACGTTGCCAAAGGCTCGCGGGTCAGGCTCATAATATAAAGTGTTGCCGCAATGGCGATGAATATCTGCAGCAACATTTTAAGTTTCCCGGGTAGTCCGCTTGAATTTTGCCGGGTGACTTTAATGTAATCATCAATAAAACCGATCATGCCGTAGCCGACCGTGACGCCCAGTGCTGCCCAGATATAGCCGTTACGCAGATCAGCCCATAACAATGTCGAGACCACCAGCGCCAGCAGGATCATAAAGCCGCCCATGGTTGGTGTGCCGACCTTAGTAATCAGATGACCTTCCGGTCCGTCTTCACGGATCGGCTGACCTTTTTTCTGATGGTCCCACCTGACCGGCCGGCGTGTAGGATAAATAAGATA
>JABIIH010000222.1 GCA_018649245.1 Rhodospirillaceae bacterium
AAAGCGTAGGGGGCGCTGCCCGGCCGGTAGCGGTCTTCGGTCCTGATGGTGCGGCCCGAGGCATCCACATTGAGCGGTCCCGGATAAGTCAATTCGAACCAGCGGCTGACCGCCTCCCGCACCCGGTCTGAGTTGGGGTGGTGCCAGGTCCGGTAGGCGTCCGTGCGCATGAGCGCGCTGATCTCATCGGCGGAGAGATATTTTGGCGCCAGTGGGATGGCATCACGGGTCGCCTCGCCGTCATCGTCGAAACCGGCGCCGGTTTCGGCTTGATGGATGGCTGCCAGCAGATCGCGCCCGGATAAAGCCGGGATGTCCGAATCAGGGGAAGAGGGGGGAATGGCAGGGACCAGATTATCTTCGAGATTACCATGGAGAACATTTTGGTCTTGGTTAATACCTCCCTTCGTATTTGTATCGTGACCCCCGCCATTCAGGGGAGAAATGCTGTCTTCACTCACTTATTTTTCCTCAGTTAGATATATTTGATGATTATTATAGTAATTAAATTCCATAATAGCAAGAACAAAATGAAAACATTCTTAATTATTTTCTTAATAGGGGTAAAATAGTTTTATGAAGAGAGGAAAGGAGGAATTATATCATTTACGATTTATGGGCACAGGTAACGCGTACAGGCTCCGTGAAACCTAGTTATCCGTCAGGGCGAGTTTCAAGCCAAAGGCCGCGAAGGCGCCGGCGAAGCTGCGTTGCAGCCATTTAGTGGCGCTGGGTGATGAGGTCACGTAGCTGCTTACTTTGGCCGCCGCCAGACCATAGAGAATAAAAATACCGAGCGTCATCGCCATGAAGATCGCACTCATCGCAATCATCAGCATTAAGGGATTGGCTTCGCCGGCGGGCACAAATTGCGGCAGGAAGGCCAAAAAAAAGATTGAGAGCTTGGGATTGAGGATGTTGATCAGAAAGCCACCGACGCAAACTCGCGTCAAACTTTGCTGGCCCTCGGGCCGGTCGATTTGCAATTCTCCACTGCTGCGCCAAATTCCCCAAGCGAGATAAAAGAGATAGGCCACGCCAATAAACTTAAAGCTCTGAAACAGCACCGCGCTGGTGTGGAGCAAGGCCGCGATGCCCAATAGGCTGGCGGCAATATGCGGCAAGATGCCAAGGGTGCAGCCAAAGGCCGCAACCACGCTCTCAAGCGGTCCCCGGAACAAACCATGCGATAGGGTGTAAATTACGCCGGTGCCGGGTATCACAACCACAATCAGCGAAGTGATGAAAAAATCGAGACTCATTATGAAATTACCGCCGGCACGGTCGCGCCGACCAAGCTGTCTCGCGTGATCAGTTCGGTGAGCTGTTCATCGTTCCATCCGTCGGTGCCTTGGGGTCGCGCAGGTAACACCAAATAACGCATGTCGGCATTGCTATCATGGACCCGGACGGTGACATCATCGGCGATGACCGTGCCGAATTCCCGGATGACAGCGCGGGGTTCGTTGACCGCGCGGCTGCGGTAGGTTTTGCTTTTGTACCAATCCGGCGGCAGGCCCAGGATCGTGCGGGGATAGCAGGAACAGAGCGTGCAAACGATCAGATTATGCGTATCCGCTGTGTTCTCGACAACCACCAGCTCCGCATCGGCCATGGGGATATCAAGCTCCGCCACCGCCGCTGTGCCATCGGCCAACAGACGGGTCTTAAATTCCGGATCGGTCCAGGCTTTGACGACGATCTTGGCACCGAGCTCAATGCCGCGCGAATCCATAAAATCGAGACGTTCCTGGACATCACCGGCTTTGACAATTTCCTTTTCGATGACCAATTGGCGGATGGCTTCGACCATCAGCGGGTAATGATCGGTTTCGTTATAATCGTGGCGGCTGTCATCAGCATAGTTGAGCGGTGAGCCGTCCTCTTTGTGGCCGTGATCGTGATCATGTTCATCAGGGGAGCTCATGATGGTTCTCCTTCGAGCCAATGCTCATAGAATTCGAGATCCAGGGTATCTTTCGCCGCACCTTCATAGTCGTGCCAAACTTCGGATTGCTCAAAGCGCACCCGATAGAGATGCTTTTTAGGCAGCCCGGCAAACCCATAGGCGCGTTCTTCCGGGTTGATAAAAGCGCCGCAATAGCGCTCGACAATTCCCGTTTTGCCTTTGATATAATCGGGTGTGCGCCGGTGGCCCGGCGGATAGGCAACAGCGATGCGGACTGAATCACCGGTTTTATACAGCGGCTCGCCCAATTCGGTTTCACTCATTTTCCCGCCTCCAATTGAGTTTTAATCTCCGCCATGCGGGCATCAATTTCCGCTCGGGTGAGCAGGTTTTTCTCTGCTAGTGAAATACAGACCGCTTCGATCCAGCGTTCATAATAGGGCTGATCATATTGTTCCTGCGGTAAGCCTTCGAGGGTGCGGCGCATTTCATCGACATTGCCGTAGCCCCTGGAGACCAAGGCACCGTACACCGCCGTAATCATTTTTTGCCAGGGCTCGGGCTCGTGATCGCTGGTATCTATCGGCCCAGCCGCCAGGCCACCGATATCATGCTGTCCGGTCATACTATATCTCCTACCTGGGTTTTATTTTTATTGTACCGCGTTGAGTGTTTACGTCTATACAAATGACGTTGGGAGATAGAAATGTCTTCGTTCATATCTACAGGGGTATTTGGTCTGGTGCTTTTCTGCATTGCGCTTGCCGGCGCCTATTGGGTGCAAAATAGCCGCCATAGAGGGCCAACGGATTGATCTCTTCAGCCTTTCCGTTAAACTCAAATCGCATAAATAAAAGTCAAATTGGGGAAGCTATATGTACGAAATGATTTCATTAGATGTCGCTGGTAAAGCTATGCCGGCAATGATATGCGAGCCTGAAGGCGAGGGCCCGCATCCGGCGCTGGTCCTTGCCATGCACATGCCGGCCCATATGGGGCTTGAAGGTGATCAGTTCACCGAAAACCTGATCCAGCGCTTTGCCGATAACGGCTATCTCTCCATCGTGCCGTTTATCTTTCATCGTTTCCCGCTGGAGATGGACCGGATGGAAAAACTTGCGGGCTTTGACGACCAAGAAATCCATGCCGATCAGGAAGCCGCCTACCAATGGCTGATCGACAACGAGAACGTCGATAGTAACCGTGTCGGCATTGTCGGCCATTGTCTCGGTGGCCGCAACGCCTGGCTTTCCGCCGGCTATAATCCGAATTACCAAGTTTGTGCGAGTATGTGGGGTGGCCGAAAAAACACCGGTTGGGGCGATGGCAATCCGTCACCGCTCGACTTGACCGCTCAGATCAACTGTCCGGTCATTGGCATCTACGGCAATGACGATGGCAACCCGTCACCGGCAGATGCCGATACGGAAGAGCAGGCGCTGATAACTGCCGGCATTGACTACGAGTTCCATCGCTATGATGGTGCGGGGCATGCCTTTATGAACCCAACTTCGGGCCGTGATCCTGACCCCTATCGGCACGAAGCCTCGGAGGATTCCTGGAATAAGCAATTGGCCTTTCTGGCCCGGCATCTTTAGTGAATAAACTCAATTCCCATTTTAAAGTTTTCCTCTATGCGGTTTTTTTTGGCATGGTTGCCTATGGGTTTGTGCAGCTTGGCTTGATGGTGCACCGGCAATTTCTTTAAGGAAGCGCTTGCCAAACGCGGCGTTTATCTGCCTTAAACAGCTTTATGGAAGCTTGGATACTCTTCACTGTTGCGGCGGCTTTTTTGCAGAACCTGCGCAACGGCCTGCAGAAATCGATCAATGCCGTGTTGTCGACCACGGGTGCGGCCTACACGCGCTTTGCTTTTGGCCTGCCGCTGGCGATTATTTATTGGCTCGTGCTCCGCAATGTTTTAAATGACGAGCTCGATTGGGGCTGGTTGTTCTGGCTCTACGCCTTTGTCGGCGGCACGGCGCAAATCCTGGCCATGGTAACCTTGCTCCGCGCCTTTTCATTACGCGGCTTTGCCGTTGGCACGGCCTATGCCAAAACCGAAACCCTACAGACCGCGATATTTACCGTGATCCTATTGGGCGAAGCAGTTTCACAAACCGCCTTGATCGCCATATTTGTCAGCTTGATTGGCGTCTTTATGCTCTCAAGCGCCAAATCCAGCACTGGTCTAAAAGACATTCTGTTTTCCTGGACTGAAAAAGCCGCACTTTTCGGGCTGGCATCTGCTGCCCTGTTAGGTCTATCTGCGGTGTCGTATCGCGGCGCTGCCTTGGCGATGGAGGGTGAGGGGGCTTTATTGCCGGCTGCTTCAACTCTGGTGGTGGCGCTGGCGATACAAACCGCCATGATGACGCCGTATCTCGCCTTTAAAGAGCGGGGTGAGCTCAAGCGGATTTGGCAGAACCGTCGTAAAGCGATGCTGGTTGGACTGGCCTCGATGCTCGGCAGTGTCGGCTGGTTTACCGCCATGACGTTGCAAAATGCGGCTTATGTGCGCGCCCTCGGCCAAATTGAGCTGATCTTTACGTTTTTAACCTCGGTGCTGATCTTCCGCGAGCGTATCGCTAAAGCGGAGATCGGTGGCACGTTATTGATTGTCGGTGGCGTGTTAATTCTATTGTTAGGGTAAAAGTTAACTTTTAGAGTTCTTTTGCTTGCGACATCAGCTTATCGATCAGACGGTTGAGATCGTTTATATCCTGAGAGTTCATTACCGACATCAAACGTTCCTCGAAAGCCCGCCCTGCCGGCACAATTTGCTCATAGATATCCAGGCCCTGCTTGGTAAAATTCAGCACCGAGTTGCGCCGGTCGTTTTCATCTGCCCGGCGTTCGACATGGCCGAGATCAATCAGGCCGGAGACTGCGCGGCTAACCTGAACCTTGTCGAGAGCGGTATGTTCAACAATACTTGAAGCTGAGCAATTCGGCACACGTCCAATCGCTGACATCACCCGCCATTGCGGGATGGTAATGCCAAAGCGTTCAGCATAAGTTTTGGCAAAAGCCGTGCTCACGGCCTTGGCTAAAACGGCGAGGCGATAGGGCATAAAGTCTTCCAGATGGAAGCTTTCTTCGGTGTTTGGAGCGTCATCTTTCATAATAAAAAAGATTCTAATTGAATTTAGTTGCAATTGAAACTATTATTTACAAAATAAAATATAAATAGTTAGGGAACGGAAAATAACATGGATAACGTAGTAGTGACAGATTTGGATTATCAAACCGGTTTTGGCAATGAGTTTGCCACCGAAGCATTGGCTGGAGCTTTGCCCAAGCGCGGCAATTCACCGCAAAAAGCGCCGCATGGACTCTATGCCGAACTGTTAACGGGTACGGCCTTTACGGTGGCCCGTGAAAACAATCAGCGCTCGTGGTTATATCGCGCCCGGCCTTCGGTCGTACACAAACCGTTCGAGCCGATTGACTGTGGCCTGTTGAGAGGTGCGCCGTTTGATGATCAGCCGATCCCGCCCAACCAGTTGCGCTGGGACCCGCTACCGATGCCGGAAGCACCAACCGATTTTGTCGATGGCTTGGTCACCATGATGGGCGGTGGCGATGCAGCAAGCGGCGCCGGTCTTGCCGTTCATCTCTATACCGCCAACACCTCGATGACGGACCGGTTCTTTTATAATGCTGATGGTGAGATGCTGTTCGTGCCGCAACAGGGACGGCTGATCTTGCGTACTGAAATGGGCGTTATCGATATCGCGCCAAACGAGATTGCGGTTATTCAGCGTGGCATCAAATTCCAGGTCGAAGTACCGGACGGCATGTCGCGGGGCTATGTCTGTGAAAACTATGGCGCGGCCTTGCGCCTGCCCTCGCTCGGCCCGATCGGCTCGAACGGGCTCGCCAATCCGCGGGATTTCGGCACCCCGGTGGCGGCTTATGAAGACCGCGAAGGCGATTTTACGCTAACCTGCAAGATGGGCAACAATCTGTGGTCGGCTAAGATCGGACATTCGCCGTTGGATGTCGTTGCCTGGCATGGCAATTACGCGCCCTATAAATATGACCTTGCAGATTTTAATGTCATCGGCTCGATCAGCTATGATCATCCCGATCCCTCGATCTTTACGGTGCTGACCTCGCCCTCGAATTCACCCGGTACAGCTAATATCGATTTCGTTATTTTCCCGCCGCGCTGGATGGTTGCCGAAGATACCTACCGGCCGCCGTGGTACCACCGCAATGTAATGAGCGAGTTTATGGGTCTTATCCACGGGGAATATGATGGCCGCAAGGAAGGCTTCGTGCCGGGTGGTAGTAGCCTGCACAATTGCATGGTGCCTCATGGTAATGATGCTGAAGTCTATGAGGAGGCGAGCAAGGTCAAACTTAAGCCACAATATATTAAAGACACCATGGCCTTCATGTTTGAAACCTATTTGGTTTACAAACCGACCAAATTCGCCCTTGAGACCGAGCTGATGCAGCAGGACTACGCCGATTGCTGGCAGGGACTCAAAAAACATTTTCAGGATAAATAGATGGCCAAATTAAATGACACACATGATCCCCAGCTGAAGTCGTGGGTTGAATCCGCCAATGTTGAGGGCTGTGATTTTCCGATCCAAAACCTGCCCTTTGGAATGTTTAGGCGGCTTGGCTCGGATGACCTTCCCCGCGGCTGCGTCGCCATTGGCGATCAGGTGCTTATCCTAACCCATTGCCTGACCAAAGGCCTGCTTAACGGCAAGGCCGAACAGGCTGTTGAGGCAACGCTTGGACCGACACTTAATCCCTTGATGGCGCTGGGCCCGGATTATTGGTCTGCCTTGCGGGCACAACTGTCGGCACTATTGAGCGCAGGTGGCGCGGAAGCAGAGCTTAAAGATGCGCTCGTTCCGATGGCGCAGGTAGAAATGTGCATGCCGGCCGATATCGGCGATTACACCGATTTTTATGCCTCGGTTAATCACGCGACCAATGCCGGTAAGTTGTTTCGGCCCGATAACCCACTGTTGCCGAATTATAAGCATATCCCGATCGCTTATCACGGACGGGCCTCCTCAATTAATGTCAGTGGCACGCCATCAAAACGACCGATGGGCCAGCTAAAGGCGCCCGATGCGGAGTTGCCGGTTGTCGGTGCTTGTAATCGCCTTGATTACGAAACCGAGCTCGGTGTGTTTGTCGGACCGGGTAATGAACAGGGCGCAACGATTTCAATTGATCAGGCGGAAGATCATATTTTTGGTTTCTGCGTGCTCAACGACTGGTCAGCGCGCGATATCCAAGCCTGGGAATATCAGCCCTTGGGACCGTTCCTGGCGAAAAATTTTGCCACCACAATATCGCCCTGGATTGTCACCATGGAGGCGATGGCGCCCTATCGCCAACCAGTATATCAACGACCATCGGATGATCCGGCTCCTTTGCCCTATCTAACTTCTGACACTCACGAAAATTCCGGCGGCTTGAATATTACTCTGGAAGTAGCCATCGCGACCGAAAAAATGCGCGGCGACGGACAAGCGCCACAGGTCATTGGCACGCCGGTTTTTAAAGATATGTACTGGTCGGTTTTCCAAATGCTGACCCATCACACCATGGGCGGTTGTAATTTACAGCCTGGCGATTTTTACGGCTCCGGCACAATCTCCGGTACCGAACGCAATCAACTTGGCAGCCTGCTGGAAGTTACCATTGGCGGCAAGGAGAGCATCGAATTTCCAAACGGCGAAACTCGTACATTTTTAGAAGACGGTGATGAAGTGATTATGCGCGCTTGGTGCGAAAAAGATGGTGCTGCCCGCATCGGTTTTGGCGCATGCCGTTCAATCATATTACCTGCCACGGAGTAGCAATCTAGTATGAAATTTTCACTTATATTATGGGGGCTGAGCTGGCTTCTGAAAGTAACCGCCTGGCGTCATGCGTCTTTTAAAGCGCGCTTGAAAGAAAAAGACCTCATTGCCCAGATTAAAATCGCCGACGATAGCCGCGGCCGCATTTTTATTTTCAAAGACGGCAAGGTGACCTCCAAAGCAGGTGTCCACCCAGAGCCTGATATTTGTCTGGCCTTTAAATCAACTGAGATAGCGGTTGAGCTATTGATGCCGCCGGTCGATTACCAGCAGCAAATTGATGCGCAAAAAGAGTTTAATCTGACCATGACCGGTGATGATGCCGACGCCTATTGGTTTGCCCAGACCATCATGCTGACCCAAAATATTGATTGGAAATTTGGCATCGACTTACCCGACGGCTCCAAGCGCTTTACCAGCAACACCAATGGCGGGCCGGTTTTTGTCTATGTCAAAGACGATAAGATTATCCGCATTACGCCGATAGAATTTGACGACAGTGATCCCGGTACCTGGACGATTGAGGCGCGGGGTAAAAGTTTCACGCCACCGCGTCAAAGTTCACTTTCGCCTCATGGCCAAAACTGGAAGTCGATGGTCTATTCGCCGGATCGTATTCTGACACCTTTGAAGCGTGTAGATTTTGACCCGAACGGTGAGCGCAATATCCAGAATCGCGGCAAATCCGGCTATGAGCCGATCAGCTGGGATGAAGCCTTGGATATGGTAGCTGGCGAAATTCAGCGCGTGAAGCGGGATTACGGGCCGGGCTCAATGGCCTCTTCACACGGTTCCCACCATACGTTTGGTAATGTCGGCTATTATCTCAGTGCCAATTTTCGCTTTATGAATTTGGTTGGCCATACCGAAATTCACCACAATCCAGATAGCTGGGAAGGCTGGTATTGGGGTGGTCTGCATCATTGGGGACATAGTCTTCGAGTCGGCATGTCGGAAAATTACGGCACCGTTGAAGACCTGATGAAACATTGTGAGATGATTGTGTTCTGGTCGAGCAATCCGGAAGCGACCAGCGGCAATTACGGTTCACATGAGGGCTCAATTCGTCGCCAATGGCTGAAACAGCTCGATGTCGATTTTGTTCATATCGATCCGTTTTATAATGACACGGCGCAAATGCTGGGCGGCAAATGGCTCGCCCCAAAACCACAAACCGATCCGGCTATGGCGCTCGCTATAGCTTATGTCTGGATCACCGAAGATCTCTATGACAAAGACTATGTCGCCAAGCGCACCGAGGGTTTTGATAAATGGCGGGCTTATGTTCTGGGCGAAGATGACGGCATCCCCAAGTCGCCTGAATGGCAGGCAGGGGAAACTGGTATCGCCGCTAAGGAAGTGCGGGCGCTGGCTCGGGCTTGGGGTAATAAAAAAGTTTATCTCTCGGCAGGGGGTGCCGGTAACGGTTACGGCGGCGCCTGCCGTAATGCCACCGGCATTCAATGGTCACGCATGATGATCTGTTTAATGGCGATGCAGGGCATTGGTAAGCCGGGCGTTAATCTCGGTAATATGCAACGCGCCACGCCGCTTGATCTGCATTTCTATTTTCCGGGCTATGCCGATGGCGGTATTTCGGGCGATCTCACAGGGACGGCTTTGGCGGTCGCGCTTTATCAACGCATGCCGCAATTGCCAACGATTAACACCTCGACGCAGAAAATCCCGCGCCTCCATATGCCCGAAGCAATCGCTGGCGAAACGGTTGAGGGCTATGCCTGGGATGGTAAAAGCATCGAAGGCCAGTTCAACAAAGTTGTCTACCCCAAGCAGGGGCAAGCGCCGGTAAAGATGCTCTATAAATATGGCTCCTCATTGTTCGGCACCATGAGCGATACCAATCGCTACGTTAAAATGTACAATTCCGAGAACCTTGAATTTGTCGTCAATCAGTCGATCTGGATGGAAGGCGATACGGCTTTTGCCGATATTATTTTACCGGCGTGTACGCATCTCGAGCGCACCGATATCAGTGAGTGGGCGGGCATTGGTGGATATACCCATCATGGCCAAAACCAGCTCAATCACCGGGTCATTACCTTCCAGCACAAATGTATCGAACCGCTGGGTGAGTCTAAATCCGACTATCAGATTTTCCTAGAAATCGCTCAACGCTTAGGCTTGGGCTTGCTGTTCTCGGAAGGCATGAGCGAGCTCGATTGGGCGCAGCGCCAATTTAATGCTTCTGATCTGCCCAAGCATATCTCCTGGAAGAAATTCATCAAAAAAGGCTATTTCGTTGTACCGCCTCTGAAAGAAGAACTGCGCCCGCCGGTATCTTTCCGCTGGTTTGCCGAAGGCAGAAAGAAAGATGTGCCCGAGCCTCATCCGCTGCCGGCCGATTACACCGAAGAGTTTTTGAAAGGCCTGCAAACCCAGTCGGGCAAAATCGAGTTTGAGTGTAATTCCCTCAAACGTTTTGATGCCGACGATCCTGAGCGCCCGCCACTACCGCGCTATCAGCCGAGCTGGGAAGGGCCTGATGATAAAGAGCGCTTTGCTAAATATCCTTTGCTGATGCTGACGCCCCATGCGCGCTACAGCTATCACAGTCAAGGTGACGGCAAGGACACGTTCTTGAATGATATCGTCGATCACCGGATTGAAATAGAGGGCCGTTATTACTGGACGCTCCGCATTAACGACCAGGACGCCAAAGATCGCGGCATCAAGAAATTTGATTTGATCAAAGCCTATAACGAGCGCGGTGCGGTTGTTTGTGCTGCCTTTCCAACCAATCGATTGGGCCGGGGTGTGCTGCATGGCTATGAATCTTGCGCCATCTATGATCCACTAGGCGAGCCTGGGAACTCTGTCGATCGCGGCGGCTGCCTTAATCAATTGACGCCCCGGCGTATGCAGATCAAACAGTCTCATTCGATGGCAACGGCGGCAGCTTTGGTTGAAATTGAACTTTGGGACGGTGGTACGGAATTAATCGCCGCGGAGTAGGGAGCTAATCAATGAGCGATAAGCAAAAAGCCTTGGACTTCGATATCAAGCAGATCGATCAGGCTTTTTTGGATGATCCCTTTCCGACCTACAAATTGTTGCGTGAACATGACCCGGTGCATCTTAATCCAGATGGCTCCTATTTTCTGTCGCGCTACGATGATGTCGTGCAATCCTTCCGCCATCCAGCCATGAGTTCGGACAAAACAATTGACTTTAAGCCGAAATTTGGCGACGGCCCGCTCTATGTGCACCATACCACCAGTTTGGTCTTTAACGATCCGCCAATCCACACGCGGGTACGCAAATTACTGTCCGAAGCTTTCACACCGCGCAAATTGGCCGAATTGGAGCCGGTCATCGAAGGTATCATTGATCGCTTACTAGATCGCCTGGCGGATCAAGGCGAATTTGATGTCGTTAATGATTATGCGCTGGCACTACCGACCGAGATCATTGCCGACATGTTGGGCGTGCCGGAAGAGCATCGCCACAAGCTCCATAATTATTCTAATTTGATCTTAGGTGCGCTTGATCCAGTGGTCTCTCCGGAGAAAATTGCTGAAGGCCATGCAGCGGTGGAAGAATTTGGCGCCCTCTTGGAAGAACTTATTGCCGAGCGGCGCCAAACACCGGACGGCGCTGAGATGGGTGAAGTATTGGCCTCCCTGATTTTTGGCGAAGTGGACGGCGATAAATTGAGCCCAGT
>JABIIH010000043.1 GCA_018649245.1 Rhodospirillaceae bacterium
AAGACGGTATTAATAAACACCACGCGGTCAGCTGCCGCCCGCACACATTCTTTGAGGTTAACTGTGGTGCGGCGTTCTTCATCCATGATGCCGACTTTCATTGTCTTAGCCGGAATGCCGAGGGCATCTTCAACGCGGCCGAACAACTCACAGGTAAAGGCAGCTTCTTCCGGTCCGTGCATTTTCGGTTTCACCACATAGATCGAACCTTCGCGACTGTTTTTTAAAGGACCTGAGCCTTTAAGATCGTGAATACCGATCAGCCCAGTGAACATTGCATCCATGATACCTTCCGGCACTTCATTGCCGTCTTTATCGAGAATGGCCGGGTTGGTCATCAAATGACCGACATTCCGCACCAGCAGAAGTGAACGCCCCGGCAGGGTCAGCGAGCCGCCATCCGGTGTCGTATACTCACGGTCCGGGTTCATCCGCCGGGTCATGCTGGAGCCGCCTTTATCAAAGGTATCTTCAAGATCACCCTTAATCAGACCAAGAAAGTTTTCATAAATCTGGGCTTTATCATCCGCGTCTACAGCCGCCACGGAATCTTCGAAATCCTGAATAGTGGTGATGGCCGCTTCCATGACAACATCTTTAACGCCGGCAGCGCTATCTTTGCCAATGGCATGGGTGCGGTCGATCTGAATTTCAATATGCAGACCGTTATGAGCCAGCAAGATCAATGACGGGGCGTCTTCCGAACCCTGATAACCAACAAATTGCTCCGGTACAGCCAAAGGAAAAACATTGCCGCCACCATCGTCATCGCGACTGCTAACCGCCAAAGCGCCATCTACAATCGCATAGCCGGTTGCATCTTTGTGACTGCCGGATGCCAGCGGACAAGCTTGATCCAAAACGCCGGCTGCATAGTCAATAACCGCCGCACCGCGCACTTCGTTGTAGCCGCCGCTACGTTCCTTGCCGCCCTCTTCATCAATGACATCGGTGCCATAGAGCGCATCATAAAGGCTGCCCCAGCGCGCATTAGCAGCGTTCAAGGCAAAGCGGGCATTCGAAGTCGGCACCACCAATTGCGCACCGGCAATCGTCGCAATTTCAGCGTCCACATTGCTGGTCGAGATTTCAAAATCATCGCCTTCTGGCACGAGATAGCCGATATCGAGCAAGAACTGCTTATAAGCCGCGGCATCATGATCCTGGCCTTTACGCTCGACATGCCAGGCATCGATCTTGGCCTGCAAATCATCACGTTTTTGCAGCAGCGCTTTATTTTTTGGCGCCAGATCATTGAGCACATCTTCAAAAGCCTGCCAAAAGGCATCGGGTTCAACGCCGGTGCCGGGGGCAATTTTATCTGCCACTAGGTCAATCAGGATACCGGCAACCTGCAGGCCACCTTTTTGAGTTCTATTTGTCATATTGTTAGCCTCTAATCGGTCTTTACGTTTATTTTTTGAGTTGCTTGCTGCAACGTTCATGAGAATATTTTGCCATTTGGCAGCACTATTGAAAAACAATTTTTCAAAAATGCGACGGAATTCTCAATAATTCGAGTTAGTGATAGTATAAAACCGAAACGTTTAAATTGATTTCGGACAAATCACAAAGGGATAGCCGATCAACAATATTAGGGGTTAACCTCGATGGTCTCAAAAGACGCCTTCATTGCTGCCAATCGATTTGGCCTGGGCCCGCTGCCGCTTGAACTTGATGTTATTGCTAAAAATCCGCGCGGCTGGCTCAAGCGCCAGATCACAGCCGAACAGAAAACTCCCTCACTGCTGCAAAACCTGCCCAATGTTGCGGAGATTATGAGCACCTATACGCGCAACCGCCAGATGGGCAATCGGGGTCAAAATCGGGGCCAGGGGAATAGAGGGGGCGGCAATCGCCAACGCGGCGGCAACACCTTTCGCCAGCAGCAGGGCCAAGATTATATTGATAGCGTTTATTCCCGCACCCTTAATATGATCCAAACACCGGCGCCTTTTGCCGAACATATGGTCAAATTTTGGAGCAACCACTTCACCGTCTCCAATGCCTCCCGCAAAATCGTCGGACCCATCGCAGTCGCCTATGAAACCGACACCATCCGACCTCATATTTTCGGCAATTTCGAAGATATGTTGATCGCCGTTGCCCAACATCCAACCATGTTGATTTATTTGGACAATCATATTTCGATGGGACCCAAATCTCAGATGGCGACAAATCCTCGCGGCGGCGATGGACGCGCCCGGGCACGCGGGCTCAACGAAAACCTTGCCCGCGAAATATTGGAATTGCATACCCTCGGCGTTAATGGCGGCTACACCCAAACAGATGTCAGAGAATTCGCCAAAATCATCACCGGTTGGTCCTTTGGTGGCAGAGGCGGCGGGCCGGAAGGACCGAACGGTTTCCGCTTTAAACGCTGGTTCCATGAGCCCGGTCCGAAAACTTTGCTCGGCCAAACCTATGACAGCGGCACGGTTAATGATGGGCTGGATGCGTTGAAAATGCTCGCTCGTCATCCGTCAACGGCTAAGTTCGTGGCCACCAAGCTGGTGCGGCATTTTGTTGCCGATGAGCCACCCGCATCGGCCATTAAGAAAATCGAAGGCGTCTTTACCGAGAGCACAGGTAATTTGGCGAAAGTCAGCGAAGCCCTGATTGATCTGGAAGAAGCCTGGCAGTCACCCTTCGATAAAACCAAAACACCTTATGAGCTGGTGCTCTCCACTTACCGGGCACTTGATACCGGTAAACCTGACAAAAAATACCTCATGCAGACATTAGGCGAACTCCAGCAAACCCCTTTCAAGGCTTCATCCCCCGCCGGTTGGCCCGATGTCGCCAAAGAGTGGCTGAACCCGGAAACCCTGATGCGGCGCATCGAATGGATGCGCGCCTTGGCAGCCAAACTGCCGCGCAGCGTTAAACCGGAAGAACTGTTCGCTGACACCATCGAAGCGGTTGCTTCAAAACAAACCAAGTTCTGGGTCAAGGCCGCGCCCTCGGCTGAAGAAGCCATCGCGCTGATCCTCGCCAGCCCGGAATTCCAGCGGAGATAATGAAAATGTTGATATCCCGACGCGATCTATTAAAAACTGCCGGCAGCGCTACCGTTCTTGCCAGCGCCTCCCCTGGATTGGTATTTGCCGCTGCCCCGACCAATAAGCGCTTTGTCACCATTATCTTACGCGGAGGTATGGACGCCCTCACCGCCGTCGCTCCCTATGCTGACCCGAATTATGCCCGGCTGCGCTCATTTCTTAGCCTAGGTAAACCAGGTGAGAAAAATGGCGCGCTTGATCTCAATGGGCATTTTGGCTTGGATCCGAATTTATCATACTTGGAGCCATTGTATAAAAAGGGTGAGCTTGCCATCCTCCATGCAGCGACAACCAATTATCGTGGGCGCTCACATTTTGATGGCCAGAACGTACTCGAAAACGGCACGCCCAAGCCCTACGGCACCGACTCCGGTTGGCTCAACCGCTCACTTGAATTGATGACCGATGGCGAGCGCCGGGTTGGGCTCTCGGTTGGTCATGCCGTGCCGCTGATGATGCGGGGTAAAACCGATGTGCAGACCTGGGCGCCCTCTGCCCTGCCGAAAGCCGAAGGTGATTTTCTTGACCGGCTGATGCGGGTTTATGAAGGTGATCCGGTTTTTGAACATGCCTTGAAACAAGCGATGAAATCGGCGGCACTTTCCGCCGGCGTTACTGATGGCATAGGCAAAGTGAATGCCCGCAGCACGTCGTTGAAAATTATGGCTGAAGCCGCCGGCAAACTTTTGGCTAAAACCAATGGCCCGAGAATAGCCGTGATTGAATCCGGTGGCTGGGATACTCATGCGGGCCAGCATTTACTGCTCAGGAATAAACTCAAAGAATTAAACATTGGCCTTGAAGCCTTTCAACAGCACCTGGGCGATACCTGGCGCGAAACCGTGATCGTTGTCGTTTCGGAATTTGGCCGCACGGTTGCTGCCAACGGCACCCGCGGCACCGATCATGGCACCGGCGGGCTGGGATTTATTCTCGGCGGCGCGGTCAAAGGCGGGCAGTTTATCGGCAAATGGCCCGGTATTGCTGAACAGCATCAATTTCAAGGCCGGGATCTAGCGCCGGTCAATGATTACCGCAGCCTGTTTAAAACTGTGCTGCATGAGCATCTCGGCTTGGCTGAGGGCAAAATTGAAGATGCGATTTTCCCGGACAGCCGCTCGGCACGGATGTTCAGCGGGCTGATCCGCAGAGCCTAATTAATTACTATGCACCTCTAACGGTATCAATTGTGGCCAAAGCATCTTCCGGGCAGGCATCGCCGCGCCAGGCGACATGATCATCGGGCCGCACCAGCACTAACTTCTGACCATAAATCTCAGCGATGTCAGCTTGCTCAATGTCTTCGATCACCAGCGGCATTTTGCGCATCGCTGCCGCCGCCACCAAGCCATCCACGGAAACCGCAGGATCAAAACGCAGCAGCGTGAAGCCGCGGCCAAATAAATCGAGGGTCGATTTTTCCTCACTCTCGCCGATCCAGGCATGGGGGGCTCGATGACCGGGCCGGGCGGTCACAGTATAATTCATGACATCGAATTCGGGCTCAGGCGTGCCATCCGGCACAATTAGCGGCGAGCCTTCATAGCGGTAGCCCAAAACAATGCCATTGGTATCGTATTCCCGATCCATCCGCAGATCATAGAGGATGCGGGTAAACTCTTTCCGGAACGCCTCGCCCTCTGGGGTATCCTGATCGATCTCGGGACCAGCCGGCAATTTGGCGAATTGAGTAAAGTTCCGAGCCCCTTCATTGGTGATTAATTGGGCAACCGGGCGGCGCTCGGTATCGTAGCTTTCCAGCAACTTTTCACCACCCCAGCCCTCCAGCACGGCGGCCAGCTTCCAGCTGATATCAACAGCTTCCTGGATGCCCGTGTTCATGCCGAAGCCACCAGTCGGCGACATTTGATGAACCGCATCACCGGCCAAAAATATGCGACCGTCTTGATAGCGTTCAGCGACCACCCGCCTCCGCATCCAGGGCAAAATCGAGTAAATTTCGAACTCCAAGTCCTGGCCGACGGCTTGGCGGATATAGTCACCCGCTTCTGCCTCGGCAATCTCAGTACCGAGCGGTAGTTTCATAATGCTGAGACGCCATAAATCCTTGCCGTTAATCGAGACAATATCCGCCCACATGCCGGTTTCATTGAACATCCATTGCATGGTCGCCCGCCCTTTAGGAAACAGCGCTTCATGATCGGTGGATTTGAAAAAGACATTGATATTAAAACTTAGGCTTTGATCACCGATAAGCTCAATGGCAAGCTCGTCACGTATTTGGCTTTCGGCGCCATCACAGGCGACCATGTACCGCGCCCGGATAATTTTATCTTCACCGCTTTCGGTATCGGTTACATATGCCGTCACGCTCTCGCCATCCTGCTCAAAACGATCCAAGCGGTGATAAAATAGTTGAGTTACGTTTGGCATATCTGCCGCAGTATCGCGCAGTAGCGGATCAAACCAAATTTGTGAGCAGCGCTGCATAAATTCTGGTGAGTACGGCTGCACAACGTCCTGGCGGGCGGGGAATTCGTAGCGGCCAAGTTCATAACCGGTAATGGATGTTAAAAAATGGATGTTACGCGGAAAGTCTTCCGGGATGCTCAACTCGCGCACGCGCTGACCAATGCCCCAACGTCGGCAAAACTCCTGGGTGCGATTGCCAACCTGGTTCATTTTGGGATGACCAACCGAGCCGTCGCGAGCTTCTAACATCACACATTCAACACCGCGCCAGCCAAGATCTATCGACAGCGCCAGCCCGACCGGACCACCGCCGATAATCAATACCGGTGTACTCAATTCAGTTGCACTCATAAAAAGCCCCCCGAAGCCGCAGTTTTTTAAGAATCTATTGAGACTATGCGAGCCTCACGCATACGCTGCACGAACATGCCGACCAAACGCCGCATGACCGGATCGGTTTCTTCCAGACGATCCAGCCGGGCTTTTAATTCCCGGCTGGGAATAATCGTTAAAACGGTCTCGGAGGCGGTGCGCGCCGATGCCATGCGCGGCACTTCGTCGATCAAGGCCATCTCACCAATGATGCTACCGACCCCGACCTGGGCAATAACGATTTCCTCATCACCGATGTTGCGGATAATATTTACCTGACCGGAAAGTATGAGATAGGCCTCGTCCCCCTCCTCGCCTTCATGAAAAATATACTCGCCGAGCTTACATTCCCGACGCGACAAATTTTCATCAGATTTTTTCGATTTACCTGCTGGCGCTTTTGATTTTACCGGCGCATCAGGCGCACGCTTCTTTTGACGGGTTTTGAGATCTGGAGATAGTGCCGCCTCGCTATGTTTTTCTTCAGCTTTTTGACGTTTGACTTCTGGCGTTGGTGCAATTGTCGTATCCCCATCGCCGGTTTTATATGCCATCAGCAAATCATAAATTTTGCGGGCAAAACGAAGCCGCCAATCCTCCGGCAATTCCGTCTCTAGCAAGCGGTCGCGCATCCCAGCGGCGGCAATCATCATTGCCTTTTCGCTGGCGCCTTTTTCAACAATTTGAGTTACTGAGTTAATTCCCGCCAACACATTCGCCAAGCCGGCAATGATATGGCGCTGATTATTCCGGCCATATTCGGTGCCTGTCAGATCTAATAGATAGCCAAACTTGGTGGCAATTGTCGGCAACAGAAAAATCATGTTGTCGATCGCTTTTTCATAGCTCTCGTCTTCATGCTCTTCTTTCAGAACACTTTTGGCCCGGAGCGTCGCTGCTTCGGCCAACAGGCCACTATTAGAAAACACTTTCTGGCCGATCAAATTTCGCATTAAAGCTCTAAAACTATCCTGCTCCTCAAAGCGGTCGCTTTTGGTCAGCGGATTTACCCCGGCCAGCGCCCGGCCCACCCGATCCAGCAAAATATCCTGAGTTTGTTTGAGATCGTACTTCGCCATGACAGCGCTCAGCCGCTCCATCGGTGAATTCGATCCTTCACTTATTTCATAACTTCCGGCAGCAAGCTGAACCAGCGTTGTCATTGCCGCCGCCAAATTACGTTGATAGCCCAGAATTTCCTGCACGGCCTCCGAGCCATCGAAAATTTCTCCGAGCATCTCGTCGATATATATTAGCGCGACCTCACCCGGTTCTTTTTCGATTTGGTCGAGCAATAAATCAAGTTTGCCCTCCCAGTCACCTTTGCGACTCAGATAGCGGGATAAAACAGCGCGAATGGAGAAGGCCTGATTGCCCTCGGCGATCTTGGCCGTGACTTCTTTAATAAGCTCACCGGCATGAGCGTTATCCAGCACTTCTTCAAATTCTGACAAATCGTCGGCGAATTGAGCCCGATCCGTCATTTGCTTAACGGTTGCTTCCAGGAAATCTATGCGATCGGCAGGCTTTTCATCGCTGTCTTTGGTCTGCAGATTGGCTAATGTCTGAAGAATTTGAATGTAAAAGTTATCGTTCCTGACCACGGCTAAAATATTCATTTTATCATGAATGAGTTCGCCGGCGGTGATACCAACGTGGTCCAAATGCTCCCGCATCAGACGGCCCATTGTGATCCGCGCATCGAAGCTGTAAAAATCTTCTAATTCTTTGCAATAGGGAGCTTCTTCGACCGGCGTTACCGAAACCGGACGTTCCGTACGCCCAGCAGATTCCTCTTCAAAAACTATTTTTTCGCGGCTTTGACCACGGTCTTCGGTAACTTTGACGCCATCAAAATTACCGCTTGATAATAGCGCTTTGGCTTCCTTGATACCTTTGCCCTTAGTCAGAGCGTCGGTATAAATTGTCCAGCGATCTCCATCGCGGACATTCACCAAATATTTTATATCAGTTGATTTAGCCAAGTTTCCATTCCGGAGCAAATTAGCGGTGCGTTATTAGTCACATTTAACCCGCGATTTTTTATATGGGCATCCTTCCTTAAGTTTCCAGGCTAAGCAATAGAGATTTAGAAAAAAGGGACCAAATTGGAGAATTTACTTTTATTCAAACGAATTAGTTGATTACATGGATGTCGCTGGGTTTACCGGTAAAATTCGAACAAGAATACAAATGAGGGGATAAAATGAAAAAAATTGGCTGGATTGGTCTCGGCAAAATGGGGCATCCGATGGCGATGAACTTAGCTGAAAAAGGCTACGAGCTGGCGGTCTACAATCGCACCAAGTCAAAAACTGCTGAATTGGTGGCGGCGGGCGCAACTGACCCCGACTCGATCGGTGAAGTCGCAGAACAGTCAGATATAATCATCACGATGGTGTCGGATGATACGGCGCTTGAGGCTATCGCACTCGATCCGGACGGAGTTTTTGCCAACGCCAGTTCCGGCAGCACTTTTATTGACATGAGTACTGTTTCACCGGTGCTGTCAGAAAAAATTGCCGCCGCAGCTGAAGCCAAGGGATTGAATTACCTACGCGCACCGGTTAACGGCTCGGTAATACAAGCAGCAGGCGCAACGCTGGTCATTCTGATATCCGGGCCAAAATCGGCTTACGAAGAACATTTAGACATCTTCCAGACCATGGGCGACAACGAAAAAATATTCTACACCGGCAGCACCGAACAAGCCCGCTACCTCAAACTCTCGATCAACATGATGGTCGGCGTGACATCGATCATGATGGCCGAAGCGCTGGCGCTGGGTGAGTCCGGCGGCCTCGAATGGGAGCAAATGGTCGATATTATCCGCCACAGTGCGGTCGGCTCACCGGTCGTAAATTATAAAGAGCAAACCCTCAAAAACCGCGACTATACCCCTGCCTTTACGGCTACCCAAATGGCCAAGGATTTTGATCTGATGCTGGACGCGGGCAAAGCCGGTAATGTGCCGCTCAACATCGCTTCATTGGTGCGGCAAAACTGGAGTGCCATGATCGCCACCGGTCGCGGTGACTTTGATTTCTTCGGCTACCTCGATCTGCAGGAAGAAATGTCGGGGCTGAAGAAGTAGACTACTGTGATCCAGCGCATAGTTGTTAAAGGCGATCAGAGTTATTACATAATAATTATTGGATTTGGGATTAGCCCCTGGAGGACATCATGACATTTTCAAAATTTCTCAAACTTTCGCAAATTGCGCTGATCGCTTCGGCCTTTGTTTTCACTACGACCTATGCAACTTCGGACGCCGTGGCCGCTGGAAAAGGCAAGCCAAGCTTTGCCGGTAAACCTGACGAAAAATTAGGTAAAGGCGGGCGTAGCGCCTTAGCCAAAGAAGAGCTAAAAAAGGAAAAAGCGAAAAAAGAAAAGAAAGCTAAGAAAGAGAAAAAGGCCAAAAAAGAGAAGAAAGCTAAAAAAGGTAAGAAAAAATAGGAGCCCTTCCTATAGGTTAAAAACTGCCAAACACTTGAATTTAATCTCAATTCGTCTTTAAATATAAGGAATTGGCCTAAAAAGGCTGCCGAAACACTAGAAAAAGTGCTTCGGAACAGCGTTAACTTATTGATAACGTTGTATAAATCAGGTGTGAATAAACGGAGAAGCCGTTTAAGATGGTTGGCGCGATAACCTTGTCCGCTGCGACACAGACCAATTTATTGGCCTTGCAGCGAACCACAAAAGCAATCGAAATTACCCAGGAACGGCTTTCGACCGGGCTACGGGTGAATAGCGCGATCGACGATTCTATTGCCTTTTTCTCCGCTTCGACACTGATCCACCGAGCATCCGATCTTCAAGTACTTAAAGATGACATCGACCAAGCCGTCAGCAACGCCAATGCGGCCGTTACCGGTATCGAAGCAATCGATGATATCGTTGAACAAATGAAGGGTTTAGCGCTTTCAGCCAAAAGTGATTCAAGTACTGAAAATAGGTCCAAATCGGCGATCCAGTTTAACGATCTTAAGGAACAGTTGGACAACCTCGCCAATGACGCGACCTACAGTGGCACAAATTTGATCAAAGGATCACCTGGCAATCTGAAAGTGACCTTTAGCCAAGACGGCAGTTCAACCTTGACGATTTCGGGAATAGCCTCAGACTCATCTGGCTTATCAATTGCTACCGCGGCGTCGAATTGGACGGCGGATACTGACGTTGATACTGCCATTAATGATCTCGACAGCGCGCTTACCACCTTGCGCTCTAGTGCCGCCATAATCGGTTCAAGTGCCAGTCTCATTTCACTGCGATTGGATTTCGTGACAACCTTGATCAGCCAATTGGAAGAAGGCGCTGCAAAGCTTACAAATGCAGATCTCAATGAAGAATCCGCCAATTTGCTTACCCTGCAAACCCGCCAACAGCTTGGCACGATTGGCCTCAGTATTGCTCAAAGCAGTGATCAATCCATTCTTCGTTTATTCTTTTAAACGTGCTCTAGCCTTGATATTCAAATCCCAACCCGATTTAATACGGTTCTGAGATCGGGGTAATTTATGGCAAAAGCAATCGAAGATATTCAAACGCTGGGCGAGATCATGCAGGCGGCGCATGAAAAGCTGTCGCGCGATCACTGGGACTATTTAATCGGTGGCGCTGAAACCGAGACAACGCTACTGCGAAACCGGCAGGCTCTAGAAGAAATCGCCTTCCGGCCGCGTGTACTAAATAATGTCTCAGAGATTGATCCTTCAACCGAATTGCTTGGTAAGAAAACAAGTTTGCCAATCCTATTGGCGCCGATTGGTTCAGCTGAGCAGCTTGATCCAGAAGGTATGCTGCCCGCGGCCAAGGCGGCGGCTGAGTTTGGTGTTGGCATCGTAAAAAGTTCCGTCGCCACACCGGATATCGAAGAAGCAGCAGAGAAATCCGGTGCGGACCTTATTTTTCAGCTCTATGTCCGGGGCGACGATGCCTGGATTTATGAGCATTTAAAACGGGTTGAAGCAGCCGGCTATGTCGGTTTTTGCCTGACCGTAGACTCAGCGCAATATGGCCGACGGGAGCGCGACAAAGTAAAAGGCTTCAGGCCAACGCAACGGAGCCGGGTGTCAGGCGTAAACTATCAGGCGGCTTTGGATTGGGGGGTGGTTGAGCGTTTGCGAACACAAACCGAGCTTCCGCTTATTCTTAAAGGTATCGCGACGGCAGAAGATGCGGAAATTGCGGCTAATCTCGGCGTCGATGTGATCTATATCTCCAACCATGGCGGACGCCAGTTGGATCACGGGCGTGGTGCGATTGAAGTGTTGCCTGAAGTTGTTGATGCGGTCGGTGATCAAGCAACTGTTATTATCGATGGCGGCTTTTATCATGGTGCTGACATCTTAAAAGCGATAGCTTTGGGCGCTAATGCTGTTGGCTTGGGACGGCTATACGGCTTTGGTTTAGGCGCTTTTGGTCAAGCTGGCGTAAAGCGGGTACTGGAAATTCTGGCCGAAGAAATTATCAGTGCGATGGCTTTATTGGGAGTAACAAATTTAGCTCAATTATCACCTGACCATGTTCACCCCGCCGCACCAGTAAGATTACCAAACCCAACCAGCGCGTTTCATCTATTTGACGTTGATGACGGGCCATATTAAAAAAGTTTAACGGGAGGAAATAATGATTATGAAACAGCGAAAACTTTCATTTTTGGGCGCCATAATTGCTGGCGTTTTGATATTTGTCACGGCAAGTGACGCTTTAGCTCAACGGGACTTCTCAAAAGTTCAGATCAAGACCATTCCAGTCGGTGGTGCTGTGAGCATGCTGATGGGAGCGGGCGGAAATATTGGCGTGGTATCCGGCAGCGACGGCGTCTTTATGATTGATGATCAATTTGCCCCGCTGACGCCCAAAATTCTGGCGGCGGTCAAAAAAATCAGCACTAAACCCATTCGTTTTTTGCTCAACACGCACTGGCATTTTGACCACACCGGCGGTAATGAAAACATCGGAAAATTAGGCACCACCATTGTCGCTCATGAAAACGTGCGTAAAACCATGAGCGTCGACCAGCCGCTTAAGGCATTTAAAATGACTGTTCCGGCAGCAGCTAAAATTGCCCTGCCAGTTATCACTTTCAACGATTCTGCGACCTTTCATCTCAATGGTGAGACCATTCGCATTATCCACGTGCCGCCTGCACATACTGACGGTGATTCCATTGTCCATTTCGAGAAATCAAATATCATCCATACCGGTGACACTTTCTTTAACGGTTTCTATCCATTTATCGATGTCGAACACGGTGGCAGCATTGATGGCATGATCAAGGCAGCTGGCATTACCCTCGGTCTCGCCAATGATCAAACCAAGATCATCCCCGGCCATGGACCGCTCGGCAACAAGAAGCAATTGGCAGCTTTTCGCGATATGTTAATTAAAGCCCGCGATGCTATCAAAATGGCCGCTAAAGGAGGTAAATCCCCGGAGCAAGTGGCCAAAGCCGATCCGTTGAAAGCACTTAATGCGAAATGGGGTAACGGTTTTTTAAAACCGCCCATATTTGTCAGAATTGTTTTGGGTGGTATGAAGCGCTAGGCAAGTATAATCACCAAAGAAACCGGGCAACATTAGCCCGGTTTTTTTTATTCAGCCGGGAGGAGAAAAGAATTGGATTAACTCGTGACGATGGCTACCGGTCTCGAGTAATATAGATAAAATTCTTTGTACTTGCCCTAAAACTCAGGAGATTACCAATGATCGGCGAACTCGTTAAATATCCGGCTGCTGCCGGCATGAGCCGGGCTGAAATGATCGAAGATGCCCGCGGTGTAATCGCCAAATGGCAGGCGGAAACAGACTTATTTCGGAAACATTTTCTGTGGAGTGATGATAAAAAGTGGTGTTATGGATTTTACTTGTGGAAATCAAGAAAAGCCGCTGAAAATGCTCATAACGCGGCATGGCAAAAAGCAGTTGAAGAACGTACCGGGATAGCGCCGGAAATTTCTTATTTTGACGCCTTTATGATTTTAGACAATGAAACGGGAGTTGTTACGACAGAAGACTGAATTAATTGCTTAATTTACCTAGGAAAGTTAATCAAACATATCTCCATCTTCTTCTTTTTGGAGGGTAGATCGGTAATGCACGAAGTACAAAATAGCGGCAAGGAATGCCAAAATCAGCCCGGTCCATTCCATATAAATTGTCCAGGCAGGTGCAACGGAGTGAACGTCCAGCACCAACACCGCCCCAAGGGCGAGTGCGACAAACAAACAACCGATTACTTTATTCATCTCTGATGGTCCTTGAGTTTTTCATATACATCAGTCGATAATCAAAAAATACTAATATATAGTAACTAAATAGTCTGTATTTAATATAACGCAAATTAAGCCAAACTAGTATTTGCATTAAAAACGAGAATTAAAATAAGTTAATCTCTCCTATTAGTAGATTGAAAATTGTTTATTGGCTCAGGAATACCATTTTATTAATGTATTTGAATTTATTATTGGTAATGGATAAACAATTGATAATATTGTTAAATTATGGGTTGAATAGAAATTGTTCGATATTGTATTAGAAAGTATTCGCGCTTTTATCTTGATAGGCTTGATATTTTTTCTACTGAAACAGGAAAAAAGTGTAAATTTTAGTGTCGGTTCTGGCTGGCGGTTTATTATCGTTGGTTTTGGCCTTCTGCTGTTTGGCAGTGTTTTAGATATCACCGACAATTTCGAAGCACTTAATAAATTTGTTATCATTGGTGACACTGAAGTCGAAGCTCTATTGGAAAAACTCGTTGGTTTTCTGGGCGGCTTTATTTTTCTCGCCATCGGTTTGGTTAAATGGATTCCCGGCAACCTAAAAGGTATCCAAGCCAGTGAGGAATTGTTCCAGAAAGCTTTCCATTCCAGCCCGGCCTTAATGACTGTTTCGCGGCCAAGCGACGGTCATCATTTCGATGTCAATGAATCCTGGTGCACCATTACCGGCTATAGCTACCTTGAAGCATCAAGATACAACTCCTTGGATCTCGGTATATGGGAAAATCCTGACGACCGGGCAAAGTTTCTGGAACAGCTTGAGAATGATGGTTCTTCCCGGGGCATGGAAACCGTATTTCGAACAAAAAATGGGCAGCTTATTGATATGCTTGTCGCCGGAGAGTTTATCGAAGTTGAGGGCCGGAAAAGATTGCTTTTTATCGGCCAGGATATTACCCGCCTCAAAGAAATCGAACGCCTAAAATCTGAATTTGTTTCCATTGTCAGCCATGAATTAAGAACGCCGCTTACCTCGATTTCAGGTGCCATCGGGTTAATGCTGGGAGGTGCCGCGGGAAAGCTGCCGGATAAAGCTTTCGAAATGACTGAGATTGCGCAGCATAACTGTGAGCGTCTTGGCGCTATTATCAACGACATTTTAGATTTTGAAAAATTGCACTCCGGGGCAATGGAATTTTCCTTTGGCAAGCTTAATTTGAATGATTTGGTGGCTGAGACATTGGAACAATGTGTCCCCTTCGCCGAAGAATTTAAGGTCACGTTTGTCCAAGTTAATTCCGCGTCAAATGTTTTTATTTACGGCGACCACCAGCGCTTAAGCCAAGTCCTTATGAATTTGTTATCCAATGCGGCAAAATTTTCACCACCAGGCGAAACCGTGGAAATTAGGATTGCTAAAAATGATGAAACAGCTCGAGTTGAAGTCGCAGATCAAGGCTGTGGTATCAGCAAAGAGTTTCATGACCGTGTTTTCGAAAAATTCGCCCAAGAAGCATCTCCTAACACTCGCACAGCACCTGGCACTGGATTGGGCTTGTCGATTTCGAAATCAATCATTGGCATGCATCAAGGTACGATCGGCTTCGATTCCGCGCTGGATGCCGGCTCAACTTTTTACTTCGAAATTCCGTTGGATATAAGCGCTATGCCATCGACATCGACTGATCAGGATAATTAACAATTACCGGATCAAGATCCGCAAATCTCCTTCCCCCATTTATCAAATTTTATCGCCTTGCGTTCTATCTGGGAAACCACTGCGGGTACAGAAAAAACAGAATGTAAAAAATGATCAGCGCAATTGTAGGAACCGCGAGGCCAAAAACAATATATCGAGGTTGCATAAGCTAATTCTCCCGTATCGGAAGGTGTAGCTTACTTAAATTTACCCTTCAAAACTACTACTGATATGGCGCTTGACCTATATCAATGAGAATACCTCATTGACCTCCTATTTTGTTCGCAACCAAAACAATCCCTTCTATTGATTATTAATTTGCAGCCAAGGAAAGTGCCATGGACGCCCAACCGAACAAAATTCAATCGCCTGAACTCCCCAAGCTTTTCGAGCCGGTAAAATTCGGCAAATATGAATTAACCAACCGGGTGAAATATGGCGCCTGCTGTGTTTCTAATTTCAACAATACCGACGGCTCTATCACACCTAGAGAATTAGCGCGCATGAAAGTCATCGCCGAAACTGGCTGCGGCATGATCACCAATCAGGGCGCCTATGCTGATCCGTTGGGCGAAGGCAAAGCCTATTACACTCAAATTGCGCTTTACGATGAAAAATTCCTACCTCAGTTTGAGACCATCGCCGAATATATTCATGACAATAACGCCATGGCCATCCAGCAGATTTTGCACGCCGGACGCTATGGTGGCATCGATCTGGGTTATTGCGTTCAGCCTTCTGTGGTGCCCCAAACCCTGCCCCATTTCCGGCCTCCCCGGGAAATGACCAAGGAACAAATTAAGGAATGTATCGATCAACACGCCCATGCTTCAGAACTGGCCATCCGCGCTGGCTTCGACGGCGTCGAGGTGACAAGTTTCATGGGCTATTTGCTGGCTAATTTTCTTTCCAGTTTCACCAACCAGCGAACGGATGAATATGGCGGTTCATTAGAGAACCGGGCTCGGTTCCTGGTCGAACTGATTGACGGCATTAAACAAAGAATTGGCGATGACCATCCCTTGATTGTCCGCCTCAACGGTGCTGAATTGATGGATCAATGGGGTGGCAACACCGTCGATGAGTGTTTCGAAATTATGCACATCGCCGCTGATGCCGGCATGGATATGCTAAGCATGACCGTCGGCTGGCAGGAAGCACCTGAATCCTCAATCGGCCGCGACGTGCCGCCGGGTCATTGGAACTATCTCGCCGCCCGGGCTAAAAAAGAATTACCCGACCTGCCATTGGCCTATGGTGGCCGTTTGCCTGACCCGGTGATGGCGGAGGAATGTCTCAATGACGGCATTTTTGATTTTTGGGAGGTTTGCCGGCCCTTATTGGCGGACCCGCAGTTGATCATTAAAGCCAAGGAACGCCGTTTGCAGGAAGCCAAGGTCTGTGTCGGCTCGCTTAATTGCCTGTCGCGCCTGTTCCGTGATCTGCCTTATACCTGCACGATC
>JABIIH010000042.1 GCA_018649245.1 Rhodospirillaceae bacterium
CGGCCAAAACGCGAATTAATGATGCGGTAGCTGAGATAAAGACAACCAACCATGAATACGAACACCGTATAGTACATAGTCAGGGCATCGTTTAGGTCGAAGAATGAAATGCCGAAATCGCTGCGGGCGTCAATTGTCAGGCCGTCATCACTGCCATATTTCTCGATACTCACGCTCAGGAAATAAACCATCTGAGCAAAAGCGAGGGTAATCATAATGAAATAAACACCGCGGGTCCGAAGGCTGATCGCGCCAATTATCAGCGCAAATATGCCGCTGACTAAAATTCCGACCGGCCATTGGATATAAGCGCTTTCGATGCCGTGCGAGGCAAAAATACCGACCGCATAGCCGCCAAGCCCGACAAACACAGCGTGGCCAAAGCTGATCATGCCGCCATAGCCCATAATCAAATTTAGGCTAATAGCCGCAATCGTTACGATCATGATGCGGGCAAAAACATCGGTAAAAAATTCCTGCCCAATCACCGGTGCAATGAAAGGCATAAAGATACACAGTAGGATAAGAATGGAATTATAAATTCCGCGCGGCGTCTTAAGTATAGCTAAATTCATTGCGGTTTTCTCACGCCCCTTTAGGCGGGAACAATCCGCTCGGTTTGATCGCCAAAATGACGGCCATCAAAATATAAATCAACATCGAAGAAATAGCCGGTCCGGCAGTTTCAGCCGACAACGTATCCATGATCTGCAACAGGGCGACATCTATGAAAGAGCGGCCCATCGTATCGATAAGGCCGGTTAAAATTGCCGCAATAAAGGCGCCTTTGATTGAACCGATACCTCCGATCACAATCACTACAAATGCCAAAATCAAAATACTTTCGCCCATGCCGCTTTCCGCTTGAGTAATCGGCGTAATAATCATGCCGGAAAAACCTGCCAGAACGGCACCAAGGCCAAACACCAAAGTAAAGAGCAGTTTAATATTAATACCTAGTGCACCAACCATTTCGCGGTTCGATGCACCTGCCCGGATAAGCATGCCAATTCGGGTTTTCGATACCAGGAGATAGAGGAATAATGCGACCAGCAAACCACTGACGATAATCACCATGCGATAGTCCGGCACGGTGATGCCACCCGGCAATGAAATCGTACCGGAAAGATAAGGCGGCAAGTTGATACCGGTACCTTCGGGGCCCCAGGCGATCAGAAAAAATTCGTTGAAGAAGATGATTAAACCAAAGGTCGCTAAGACCTGATCCAAATGATTACGCTCGTAAAGTGTTCTAAGAACGGTAAGCTCAAGCAGAATACCGGCAATGAGCATAACCGGTAGCGCGATGAGCATACCCAGTATCAAGGAATCTGTAAGCATGACAAATGTCGCTGCAAAAAAAGCGCCAAACATATAAAGCGTGCCATGCGCCAGATTGACCAAATCCATAATGCCGAAAATCAGCGTCAAACCGGCTGCCACCAGGAACAATATTATTCCAAGCTGAAAACCGTTAAAAAACTGTTCTGCCAGAAGAACGTAATTCATTTATTTTTTTTCGTTGCCCTGTTACCAAAATGACTGCGGGGACGCTGATGCGTCCCCGCAACACTATTACTTTATAACTCGAATGATTAGAGTTTGCACTCATTAGACATCACTGGAGCATGATCTTCAACAACTGTCTGTCGAACCGACAATTGCCATTTGCCGCCTTTGTTAATTACTTGGCGGGAATAGAAGTTTTGTATTGGAAAATGGTTTTTGCCAAATTTTATTTTGCCACGAACCGAAGCAAAATCAGCTTTTTCCATACCTTTGCGTACCGCATCGGTATTTGAAGCATCACCACCGGCAGCTTTGACGCCAGCCGCAATCAACATCAAGCTGTCATAAGCCTGAGCTGCATAATGTGAAGGGATTTGACCTTTATATTTTTTACCAAAATCGGCGACAAAGCGCTTGTTGGTGGCATTGTCCAAATCTGGAGCCCAGAACATCGTATTAAACGTGCCAATGAGATGCTTCATTTTGCGCTTCTGGAAAATTGGCAGGTTGGCACCATCGACTGAAAACACGCTGTAAAGTGGTGTCGTTTTATCTAGCCCGGCTTGTTTGTACTGGGTAAAGAAAGCCGGTCCCCAAGCTCCTGGATAGAACACAAATACACCATCCGGCTTGGCGGCTTTAACCTTTGCTATTTCAGCAGACCAGTCTTTATGGCTCGTCGGCACTAAATCTTTGCCGACGATATTACCTTTGAAGGTACGCTCAACACCGGCAACCATTTGTTTGCCAGCGGCATAGTTCAGAGACAAGACATAGAGTTTTTTCACGCCACGCTGATTAAGCAATGATCCCATTGCCATCGGGTTTTGGCTATTTTCCCAAGCAGCATTAAAGAAGTTTTTATGGCATTTTTTACCGGCGTAGAGAGAATGCCCAGCATTAGCGCTGACGAAGATCTTTCCAGCCTTCAGGGCAACCGGCGCGGAGGCGCCCATGACGTGAGACCAGATAAAGCCAGTCATGAAGTCAACTTTATCTTTTTTGATAAGCTTTTCGGTTTTCTGTTTGCCAATATTGGGTTTGAGTCCGTCATCCTCGAAAATTAATTCAAGTTTTTTACCACCGATTTTGCCACCTAAATGGTCGTAGGCGACCTCATACGCAGCTTTCATATTTTTACCGATAATCGAAGCCGGTGTGGTTAGCGTCAAAACAATACCAACTTTGATGCTTTCGGCGGCCTGAACGCTTGGTACCGCAAGCAAGGCTGCCAGGGGTGCAGCCAACAAGGTTTTCTTAAACATTTAATATCCTCCCGTTAAGATTTT
Source organism: Rhodospirillaceae bacterium (assembly GCA_018649245.1). Taxonomy (GTDB): domain Bacteria; phylum Pseudomonadota; class Alphaproteobacteria; order Rhodospirillales; family UBA2165; genus TMED23. The sequence goes on from JABIIH010000042.1 coordinate 2,799, forward strand.
GCTCACACAAGTGGAGCAATCCATTGAAAAATCACACCTTTATTTGTGGCCAAGCTATGGGACAAAAGGCGTAATATTCCACATTTAGTTCAAGTCTAAATAATTTAGACCCAAAATTTAGTTCCAAAAAATTACCATAGCAATGAATTGATTTTTGCCAATCAAATTAAACCATAATCCGATTTCGCCGATTACTACGATATGCAGTTTTGGTATGTTTAGTTTCTACGGGAAAAACCGTCTTTAATACTTGATATATATCAAAAACAATTGCGGGGAGGCCAAGGCATCCCCGCAATTCTAGTCAATGATAAGGTCAGTTTTTAGAGTTTGCACTCACCAGACATGACCGGTGCATGATTCTCAACAACTGTCTCACGAATTGACAATTGCCATTTGCCGCCTTTGTTAACAACTTGGCGGGAATAGAAGTTTTGTATTGGAAAATGGTTTTTGCCAAATTTGATTTTGCCGCGAACCGATGGAAAATCTGCTTTTTCCATACCTTTGCGCACAGCATCGGTATTTTTAGCATCACCGCCAGCAGCTCTTACACCAGCTGCGATCAACATTAAACTGTCATAAGCTTGGGCGGCATAATGCGACGGTGTCTGACCTTTGTATTTCTTGGCAAAATCGGCGACAAACCGCTTGTTTGTGGCATTGTCCAAATCCGGCGCCCAGAACATTGTATTAAATGTACCAAGCAAATGATTCATTTTGCGTTTTTGGAATACTGGCAAATTGGCGCCGTCGACGGAGAACACGCTGTAGAGCGGCGTCGTTTTATCTAATCCGGCCTGTTTGTATTGGGTGAAGAAAGCCGGTCCCCAGGCACCTGGGTAAAACACAAAAACGCCATCCGGTTTGGCTGCCTTAACTTTCGCAATTTCAGCAGACCAGTCTTTGTGGCTCGTTGGCACCAAATCTTTACCGACAATATTGCCTTTAAAGGTGCGCTCGACACCGGCAACCATTTGCTTGCCGGCGGCATAGTTCAAAGACAGAACATAAAGATTTTTCACACCGCGTTGATTGAGCAATGATCCCATTGCCATCGGATTTTGACTATTTTCCCAAGCAGCATTAAAAAAGTTTTTATGGCATTTTTTACCGGCGTAGAGCGAATGCCCGGCATTAGCGCTGACGAAGATTTTTCCGGCTTTCAGGGCGACTGGCGCCGATGCACCCAATACATGCGACCAGATATAGCCGGTCAAAAAGTCAACTTTGTCTTTTTTGACAAGTTTTTCGGTTTTTTGTTTGCCGATATTAGGTTTAAGACCATCATCTTCAAAAATTAATTCGAGTTTTTTACCAGCAATCTTGCCACCTAGATGATCATAGGCAACTTCATACGCAGCCTTCATATTTTTGCCCATTATCGAAGCTGGCGTCGTCAACGTCAAAACAATACCAACCTTGATACTTTCAGCAGCTTGAGCATTTGGTACTGCAAGCAGGGCTGCCAATGGAGCAGCTAAAATCGTTTTCTTGAACATATATAACCTCCCTTAGGTATTACTGTTCTTTACTGTTAATACAATCTACCGATTAACCACATCGTCTCACACGAATTAACTGATTTTATTCATTAATTGAGGCAAAAAGATGTAGAAGTTCCCAGTTAGTTTAAGTTTAAATTATTTGGTTACCGAACTATAGGCCAATTCATAATTGATGCAACGTTAAAAGTTAGCGTTGGCCTTTAGCAATCGATCATTGCCCGGTAAACTCAATTTCTCCACCCGGCAACAAATAAAGTACCAACGCAGCACCATCTGTTACAGTCGGATTGTGGGCGGTATCCGGTCCGTAGACGAACCACCCGGCACCATGATTATCGAACTTGGCCTCGCCTTCGATTGGCATGATGAGATCAATCTCACCTTTAGGATGACGATGATGCGGGCCGACGACATCGGCCATATGCACGACATCGACGCTAAAACCGTCAATATCTTTAATCACGCGGCCAAATTTAATGCCGCCATATTCCTGATCACACATCCAGCCATCCTCGACCGCCGCCTCACAGGCTGATTGGATGTTCTTAAATGTGTCACTATCGGCGGAATACGTAGCGTTCAATTCCGCAGCCAACGCTGTGTCTAGCGGCTTGCCGGCTATTGATCTGGTTATATTCTGTACAAGTTCCTGAAAGGCTTCTTTGCTCATGTGATTAGTCCTCTTTTTCTGCGAATTCGTCACAGGCGGTACAATACGCCGCTATTTTTTCTCTAAACTCATCAGGTATTTGAACCGGCTTAAACTCATCAACCCCGACGAAACAAGAAACCTGATCTATCGCAAAGCACAATTGATCGGCTTCATTGAATCCCTCTACAATATAATTAATTGACGAGCTACCAAGTTTTTTAATTCTTAACCTAAGCTCAACCTCATCCCCCGCTCGAACCGCATGCGTGAATTCACAGTTCAAGCGAACAGTCGGCGTGTCTAAACCATATTTATTTTGCAAGGCTATACAATCATGGCCAATCAATTCAACCAGCCAATGTTCGATGATTTCAAGGCCAAGATGAATAACATTAGGCGTGTAGATAACCCCGGCGGGATCACAATCACCCCACAATAAGCGGCGGCGTCTGGTATAGGGAATTTTCATGTCGGAAATGGAGAAACCTTATTTAATTGCTGGGAAATGTTGGAAATAGCATCAAAAGATGTTGTGTCCAACCCGGTCGTCCCATATATTACCAAATATTGTTCGAATACCAAACAATATTTGGAATTGGGTCAAAAACCAGAATTAAGTGTGAGAATACCAGATGGATGGTGGTACAGCCTTAGCGCGGGTCACGCAAAGCGGCGAACGCTCTTTCACTAAAGAAATTCAAAAACTTACCCTGGGGAAGGGTGAAGAATTTCATGGTGAGGGTATTCTCGCGGTGACCAAAGCCCTGCTCCAGTCCGGCGTCGCTTATGTCGGCGGCTATCCCGGCGCACCCATGTCGCATTTAATCGATGTGCTGGCCGAGGCCAGTGATGAAATTCTTGAGCCGATGGGCATTACCTATGAGCAATCGGCATCCGAAGCAGGTGCAGCGGCCCTGCTGAGTGCCTCTGTTCACTATCCATTACGGGGTGCCGTAACTTGGAAATCTGTGGTCGGCACCAATGTCGCCTCTGACGCGTTATCGAATTTAGCCTCAACCGGCGTCAAAGGCGGCTCGTTGATCATCCTCGGCGATGATTACGGCGAAGGTTCCTCGATTATGCAGGAGCGTACCTATACCTTTGCCATGAAGTCTTCGATCCCATTGATGGATCCGCGTTATGACATGGAGCGCATGGTCGATCTGACGGAGCATTGTTTCGGAATATCTGAAGCCTCAAACATGCCGATATTCCTCAACATGCGCATTCGGGCCTGCCATTTGACCGGTAGTTTTATTGCTAAAGACAACAAGATTTCAGAGTTTAACGCCAATAATCCGATCCCGGAACAAATTTACGACGTCACCAAGATTGTTTTGCCGCCAGCGTCCTACCAACACGAAGTTGCTAAATTTGAGGAACGTCTGCCGGCTGCTGCAAAATACGCGCAGGAAAATAACATCAATGAAGTCTTCCCTGGCGCGGGTGGCCGTTTGGGTATTATTACTCAGGGCGGTACCTATACCGTGGTGATGCGGGCTCTCCAGCGTTTAGGTGCGGCTGACGCCTTCGGCAATTCCGATATTCCGGTTTTTTGCATGAATATGGTCTATCCACTGATCACCGATGAGATCGTCGACTTCATGAAAGATAAAGACAGTGTTCTGATTGTCGAAGAAGGCAATCCGAATTACATCGAAACGCAGATCGCCGAAATCGCCCACCGCAAACAAATAAATTGCCGTGTCCATGGTAAAGATATGCTGCCGATGGCAGGAGAATATGTTTCCAACGTTGTGCGCGAAGGTGTGGCGCAATATCTCGCCGAAGAAGGCCCGGCTGAGATCAGCAATACTGCTCTTGAAAAAAACACTGAAATTCAAGCCAAGACCCAGACGGCACAATCCTATCTGCCGGGTCCGATGCCACCGCGCCCGCCATCTTTTTGTACTGGCTGCCCGGAACGGCCGATTATGTCAGCGCTCAAATTGCTGATGAAGGAACGTGGCAAGTTTCATATTTCGATGGATATCGGCTGCAATTTGTTTGGCTCGCTGCCCCCCTTTAATGTTGGTAATACGGTGTTGGGTTATGGCCTGAGCTTGGCCAGTAGTGGCGCGATTGGCCCGGCACTAGATCAGCCGAACGTCGCAATCATGGGTGATGGCGGTTTTTGGCACAACGGTTTTACCTCTGGCGTCGTTAACACGCGCTGGAATAAATACGATTCCGTGCTGGTGATATTGGATAATGGTTACGCCGCTGCGACCGGTCAGCATAAAGTGCCGTCGACCGGCGCCACGCCGCGTGGTATGGCCTCGCTGCTATCGATTGAAGACGCGCTCAAAGGCGTTGGCGTTAAATGGATTAAGCAGGTTGATTCCTACTCGATGGAAGCGACGATCAAGGTGCTTAGGGAAGCCATGAATGCACGGGGCGAAGGCTTGCGTGTCGTTATTTCCAACAATGAATGTATGTTGGCCCGTCAGCGCCGTGAAAAACCGGCCAAAGCCGCCGCCCTCAAAGCCGGCCAGCGTGTTGCTCAGGAAAAATTCGGTGTTGATGAAGAAGTTTGCAGTGGCGATCATTCTTGCATGCGCTTGAGCGGCTGTCCTTCTCTGACCTTAAAACAAAGTGCCGATCCGCTCAAAGAAACGCCCGTTGCGCATGTCGATGAAACCTGCGTCGCTTGCGGTAATTGCGGCGAAGTTGCCCATGCCGCACAACTCTGTCCCTCATTTTATAAAGCCGAAGCTATTCAGAATGCCGGCGTATTCCGCCATTTAGGCTCGGCGATTAACCGCTCCCTCTTGGCAATGATGGGGGCGAAGCAATGAACGAGATAAAAGCCACTTCAACAATTGATCGGCCAATCTGTCTGCTTCTCGGCGCCCTTGGGGGACAAGGCGGTGGCGTGCTGATCGATTGGCTGGTGGATGCCGCCATGCGGGCCGGCTATCCGGCGCAAGCGACATCGACGCCGGGTGTTGCCCAACGGACCGGTGCGACGACTTATTACTTTGAGCTATTCCCCGAGAAAAACCCGCCGGCTCATCCGATTTTCACCTTTTTCCCCGCCTCGGGTGATCTCGATCTGATGATTGCGATGGAGCCGACCGAAGCGGGACGCGCTATCGAGCGTGGCTTCGTTACTGATTGCACCACTGTGATTACGGCGACTGAACGGGTCTACTCGACAGCCGAGAAAGTCTCGGCCGGCGATGGCCGCATTGATGCTGGCCCGGTTCTGGAAGCGCTCGAACAGGCAACCAAGCAACTTATTCAGCTGGATGTAAAAGCTCTTTCGGCCGGCACGGCAGCCCGTGGTAATGCCATTGCCTTTGGCGCAATTGTCGGCACCGGTATCTTGCCCCTTACTGCCGAAGACTGCCGGGCCTCAATTACCGAGAAAGGCGTCGCCGTCGAAAGTAATCTGGCTGGCTTTGAAATTGGCTTGAAAACTGCCAAAGCAGATACAAAAACCGCACCCGCTAAAGACGGCCTAACTTTTAATGCCGCCCCAGAATCCTTTGCCTCTGACATTGCCGCCTTCCCCACTTCTGCCCGCGACATAATCGGCCACGGCATTGACCGCTTGATCGATTACCAAAATGAAAGCTACGCCCGACTGTATCTGAAACGCCTCGGCACCGTGCGCGACCTCGACACTGGTGCCGACAAAAAACTAACTGGTGAAGTCGCCCGCCACCTCGCCCGCTGGATGAGCTACGAAGACGTCATCCGTGTTGGTCAACTTAAAACGCGCCCTGGTCGTCTCTCACACATTCGATCAGAACTTGGTGTCGATGCCGGCGTGCCGCTTAAAGTCACAGATTTTTTTAAACCTGGCCGCGATGAATTTCTGGGTGCCTTGCCTAAAAACCTCGGCTGGCTGGTACCCAATCTCGGCAACGGTATCGCACTGCATATTCAGACCGGTTCATTCACTGGTTACGCCATGTTAAAATTTTTATCGGCGCTTAAACCTCTCAGGTCTAAATCAGCCCAATATCTTGAAGAGCAGGCCGCCATCGAACAGTGGCTGGATGCGGTCAGTAAAGCTACGATGATCGACCAGGCCGCTGCGGTTGATAACAATCTCGCCATTCGCACCGCCAATCTCGCCATATTGGCGCGCGGCTACGGTCAGGTACGAAAAACCGGATTGACCAAGCTCAATGAATTATTTGCCGAATGGTCTAGTAAATTAACAAGCGACGCTGCAAGTCTATCTGCTGAAGTGGATCAAATGATCCTGCTTGCGCATGCGAATCCAGATGAAGCCTAATATTTTTAGTATGGAAAATTATTATGAGTGAAAAACGAAACATATCTCTCCTCCATTGCACTGTTAATGGCAAGGAGCGCGACGACGTCGTTAAAGACAATCTTTTGCTGGCCGATTATCTGCGCGAAGAGATCGGACTCACCGGTACTAAAATTGGCTGTGATGGTGGCGAATGCGGCTGCTGCACTGTCTTGATCGATGGCGTGCCGCAACATGCCTGTTTGCGATTGGCAGCAACCTGCCAAGACGCCGAGATTGAAACCATCGAAGCGCTCGCCGAACAAAATCGGCTATCTGCCCTGCAACGTGGCTTTCATGAAAAGCTCGGCACCCAGTGCGGTTTCTGCACCCCGGGCATGATCATGGCAGCGGAAGGCCTGCTGAGAGAAAACCCCAATCCCAACGAAGATGAAATCCGCCAAGGTTTGGCCGCAAATATCTGTCGCTGCACCGGCTATATAAAAATTATCGAGGCCGTCCAATTTGCTGTCGATGAATTAGACTCGAAAGGAAAGGCGGCATGAATGAGATTAAGCCAACAAAATCCATTGGCGTTCGTACACCATTGGTCGATGGTCCGGAAAAAGTATCGGGGAAAGCACTTTATTCGGCTGACTTTAATCCGAGCGACTGTCTAGTTGGACGGATATTCAGAAGCCCTGTCTCACACGCCGAAATTATTGACGTCGATATATCGGCAGCTCAAGCATTGCCTGGCGTGAAGGCCGTTATTACCGGCGACGAAACGGATGAGACCTTTGGTATTCTGCCGGTTGCCAGATTCGAGTATCCGTTGGCCCGCGACAAAGTTCGCTACAAAGGTGAGCCCGTCGCTTGTGTTGCAGCAATCGATGTTGAAACCGCTCAAAAAGCGATTGATCTCATTAAGTTTAAATATAAAGAGTTGCCGGCCTATTTCACCTCGCAGGAAGCCATGGCCGAAGGTGCGGTTTATATTCACGATCACCGCGAGGGCAATATCGAACGCGAAGTCGATTTTGAACTTGGTGAAGTTGACGAAGGTTTTGAAGCTGCTGATTTCATCATGGAAGAAACATTTAACTGTGCCGAGATCGCCCAAGTGCAGATGGAGCCGCATGCTGCCATCGCCGAATATGATCCAACCCGGGATTTCATGACGGTTCACGCCAGCACACAAGTTCCCTATTACGGTCATCTAATGCTGGCCAAGACGCTGAAGATGGAAGAAAGCCAAATCCGCATGATCAAGCCGTTTGTCGGTGGTGGCTTCGGCTGCCGGACGGAATGCCTGAATGTCGAATTAATCTGCGCCCTGGTCGCGCGCGCTGCTGGCGGCACGGTACGAATTGTCGTGAGCCGGGAAGAAACCTTCATCACCCATCGGGGCCGACCTGAAACCGATGTAGAAATGAAAATTGGCCTGACCAAAGACGGCATGATTACTGCCGTTGATTATAAAGCGATCCAACGCGGCGGTGCCTTTAGCGGCTATGGCGTTGTCACAATCCTCTATTCCGGTGGCTTGATGTTTGGCGTTTATGACCTGCAAGCCGTCCGTTATAAAGGCCTCAGGGTTTTGACCAACACCCCACCGCCGGGCGCCATGCGGGGACACGGTATTACCGATGTTCGCTATGCTTTTGAGAGCCTACTCGACAAGATGGCAATGGAACTTGGCATCGACACACTCGAAATTCGCCGTAAGAATTTGCTCCAGGGACCTAAATACGAAACCCTCAATGAGATGTTCATCAATTCCTATGGTTTGCCGGAATGTTTGGATTGGGTGGAAAAAGCCAGCGACTGGAAAAAACGTAAAGGTAAAATGGGGCTCTACAAAGGTCTCGGTGTCGCCTGTGCACATTATCCGAGCGGTGCCTCCAAGCCGGTTAACTGGTCGGGTGAGCCACATGCGACAGTTCATCTCAAGCTCGATTGGGACGGCTCGATTACTTTGCTGACCGGGGCACCGGAAATTGGCCAAGGTTCGACGACGATGGCGACCCAATGTGCGGCTGAAGTCTTGGGGCTGGATATATCGCGTTTTCAGAGTCTCACCAGCGACAGTAAGCTGACACCAAAAGATAATGGCTCGTATTCATCACGGGTCACTTATATGGTCGGTAATGCGTCAATCGATGCGGCCACCAATCTCAAAACTATATTGCTTGAGGCCGCGGCTAAAAAACTTGAAGTCAAACCGGAAGATGTCGAATGTCTCGGCGAAGTTTATCGCGCCGGTACCCAAGACGAAGGCCTGACCTTTAATGAAGTTGTCAAAGCCGCTCTCGAAGGCACCGGCACCATCACGGTTAAAGGTAATTTCGATACGCTGCCGGAATCCTGGGGTACCAAGAAATATCGTGGTGGCGCGATCAGTGGCAGCATGGCTTATGCTTATGCGGCGCAGGTTGTCGAGGTCAGCATCGATCCGGAAACCTTTGACATTACCGTGGTGAAAGTTTGGGCCGCCCAGGATGTCGGCAAGGCACTTAATCCGCTCGCCGTCGAAGGTCAGATTGAAGGCTCCGTCTGGATGGGCATGGGCCAGGCAATTTCGGAGGGCACCCAATATCATAATGGACTAGGCATCACCAACAGCATGTTGGATTACCGGGTACCGACGATTGTTGAATCACCGCCGATTGAAGTTGGTATCATCGAAAGTATTGACCCGCATGGGCCATTTGGCGCCAAGGAAGCCGGCGAAACTTCGCTGATTTCCTTTATCCCTGCTTTCACCAACGCGATCGCTGATGCCCTTGGGGTACGGCCACTGGATTTGCCGGTGACACCGGATCGCCTGATGGAACTCGTTGAAAATAGCACATCGAACAAAAAGGCTGCTGAATAATGGAATACATGCCGAACTTTCAACTTCACCGCCCAGCGACCGCTGAAGAAGCCGTGAAAATGCGTAGCGATAACGCAGCTGCGCTTTATGTCGCCGGTGGTACTGATCTAATCGTCAATGTCCGGCGCGGTATTGAGCAACCGGAAAACCTGATCGATCTCAGCGCCATTGAAGAACTTAAGTCCGTTACCAAAGATAAAGACGGATTGCATATTGGTGCTGGTGTAACGCTTAAAGAAGTCGCCGAAAATGAAAACATTCTCGGCAAGTACCAAGCGGTGGCCGAAGCTGCTGCAGCCGTTGCCGGTATCACCCATCAGCAATACGGCACGATCGGCGGAAATCTCTGCCTCGATACGCGCTGCCTCTATTACAATCAAAGCGAATGGTGGCGGCAAAGTAATGACTACTGTTTGAAAGAGCGCGGCGATATTGGTCATGTCGCCTCTGGCGGAAAACGGTGCTTTGCGGCGTTTTCCGGCGATGTTGCTCCGGCACTGCTGATCTTCGAAGCTGAGGTTGATCTGGTTGGCCCTGAAGGGTCGCGGCGCATTCCACTCGTCGAACTGTATCAAAACGATGGCCTTGATCATTTGACCCTCAAACCGGATGAATTACTGACAGCAGTGCATCTGCCTAAAGCGTTGGCCGGTTGCCCGTCGCGCTATGAAAAAACGCGCATTCGAGGCTCAATCGATTTTCCCTTAGCGGGTGCAGCCGTGCGCCTCAAAATGAAGGCTAAAAAAGTAAACGACTTCGCTATTGCCTTGACCGGCGTGAACCCCTACCCGCAAATTGTTAAAGGCACTGATGATTATATCGGCAACGCTTTTGACGATGAGAGTCTCGATAAGTTGAGGGATAATGTACGCAAGCAAGCCAAGCCGATGAAAACAACAACCGTGGCGCCGTGGTATCGCCGCCGGGTTATCGGCGCTTTGGCACGACGTTTGACTGAGGAACTCGCCGGTTAGTTTTCTCGCTTATCAACCTGGATGAAGGCTTCCGACTGCTTACGTTGGGTGCCGAATGTGATGATCGTAATGCCGGCAATGACGACAGTAAATCCAAGCATCAAAACCAGTGATGCCCAGCCACCCTCAAGCTCAGGGGCGACCAGCCGAACCAAGGCGACGCCGAGAAAGGCGACAATCGTGCCGCCGATCCAGTAGGCTTTTTTATCTCGCATTGTCTGGTTCATCGCAGCAACGTCACATAAATGCCGGCGATAATGGCCGAAGTTATCACACCCGATACGCTGGCTCCCATTGCCCAGGGCAGGATGATAGCGTGCTTATTGGCCGCTCGCGCCTCTTTCTGCGCGACCTTGGCC
>JABIIH010000041.1 GCA_018649245.1 Rhodospirillaceae bacterium
CGGCACCTACCGGATGTGTATGCGTGAACCCGACGGCACTGATCATTTTGTTACCGGCACTTATATCGAAATCTCACGCCCCGACCGGCTGGTCTACACTTGGGCCTGGGAAGAAGACGGCGTCGTTGGTCACGCTACCGAAGTCACCATCGAGCTAAGTGCCAATGGTGATAAAACCGATCTCGTTCTCACCCATCGTGGCTTCGAATCCGAAGACGGTATGAATGGCCATAAAATGGGCTGGAACAGCTCGTTTGAAAGCCTTGACGAATTGCTGGCAGCGTAAGGAAGGAATTCAAAATGGCAGATATCAAAATATACGGCTTTGCGCCGTCAAGTTACACCTGGAGCACCCGGCTGGCGGCCGAAGAAAAAGGCATCACCCACGAACTACTGCCGGTCGAATTTGGCTCTGATCCTCATAAAAAACTTCATCCATTTGCCAAAATTCCGATCATGGAGCACGGCGATAACCGGCTTTATGAAACCAACGCCATTTGCCGCTATATCGATGAAGCGTTTGATGGTCCTGCCCTACAGCCATCGGATACCTTTGCCCGGGCAGAAATGGATCAATGGATCAGCTCGATCATTGATTATTATTACGACTGGTGCATTCGCCGGATTGTTGTCGAACGCATCGTTGTCCCATCAAGAGGTGGTGAAACCGATGAAGAGAAAGTCGCCGACGCCATACCTCACGCAGCCTACACTATGAAAGTTGCCAATGAGCGGCTGGGCAAATCCGATTATCTGACCGGTAATGATCCCAGCATTGCTGATTTTATGATGGTGCCGGTGGCTTTTTACCTGAGCCAAGTGCCGGAAGCCGAAAAAACGATTGCCGGTAATTCCGCAGTTGAGGCTTGGCTTGGACGCATGCAATCGCGGCCAAGCTTCGCGGCCACTGTGCCAGGACCTCCCGGAAGCTAGACAGCCGGGCGGATATCTTTGTAGGAGCACATTTTAAACCAACTTTCCATGTTTCGCATGAGGTGGGATTCACCGACCGCAGTGATCACCTCGTCATCCTTGGCGGATTGCAGACTTCGGTCACCTTGCCAGACTTCGATCATTGTCCGCACATCTGAGGTAACGAACAGATCAACATCTTTACCGGGATTTTCAGTGCAGAGGTCAATCTCTCCTTTATCACAAACCAGCCACCAGGTTTTATATTCGTCAAGATCGGTGAATTGAAAACAGAGCACGGTTTCGCCGCCCGGCAAACGGTCACAATCGATTGTGCGGCGGATATCCCACATCAAAAATTCAATATCCAATTCTTCCTTGGTCATTTGACCGCGCGCCCAGCGCATACCCCAAATGGCGAGATGATCGACCACCGGCTCCAATTCTTTACCCATCGCTGTCAGAAAATAGTCATAACCTTTTTTTCCAGATTGGCTTTTCTTGATGACGACGCCAGTGGCTTCGAGCATTTTGAGGCGTTTGTTGAGGATGGTCGGTGAAATGCGCGACATTGAGCGCTGGAAATCGTTAAATTTGCAGGTTCCCAGGAGCAACTCACGAAGAATCAACATCGTCCATTTATCGCCGACGATTTCCGTTGCTTTGGAAACCGGGCAAAATTGACCATAATTTGTATCCGCCATCCTATTCCCCCTTAATTTCTAACTACGTAAAAAGTAGTTCAATACTACACATCACGCAGTATTTGGAAAACCCCACTCAGATTAATTTCCTCTCCGAAACACAACCAAACTATTTTTCGGAGTTAGGAAGATGGAAAGTCTGATTTATATCGCCAATGGCATGTATTTGCTGGCCTATTTCATGAGTGATATGTTGCGACTGCGCGTACTCACCATCATCGCAACCAGTTGCTTGGTCATCTATTTCTCAATGCGGCCAGAGCCGATGGCGACCATCATCTGCTGGAATTTATTTTTTGCTGCTTTGAATATCGGACAAGTCTGCTGGCTTTGCCTGAAAAAACAGCATGGTGATTTAACCGAGGTATGGATTCAGAGCTGGAAAAATAGTTGTCGGGAAAACTTGCAGCTTATTGAACAATCATTGAGTGGACCAACTTCTGTTTACGACTAAGGTTTACGCGCTTGGCCCGCAGTGAGGATGACTTTACGCGGGCCGGCCAGCCACATCGCCGCAATGGATATGGCGCATATCACCATCGCGATCACAAAGGCATTTTCATAATTTCCCCAAATATCAAATAAGACGCCGGTTGCCCAGGGACCAATTGCTGCCCCGGCACTGCTTACGGCGCCGAGCACACCGAATATTGAGCCATAGTTTTTGCCGGAGAATAGATCAGCGGGCACGACACCAAACACTGACGCCATGCCATAACCGATAAATCCCTGCAACCCGACCATGACATACATCAGCCATTCGGAAGGATGGTCTCGCAAAATAAATAGGCAGGCGTAGGTCAGTAAAAATCCCAACAGGGCGAAACTCCAAGCCATCTCGCGACCGATACGATCCGATAACGCGCCGACGGCAATCTGGCCGACAATGCCGGTTAAGCCAACCAAGCCCAGTGCCACGGCAGCAACTTCAGCCGAAATACCAACATCGATTAGGTAGCGCGTCTGATGAACTTGCACCGCATACCAGGCATATAGTGACGAGACGAAAGAAAGCGCCAGCCACCAAAATCGTGACGTACGTATAGCTTTGCTAACCGTCCATTCGGTTTCTAGCCATTCGGCATCGACAATCCTGTTTTCACGGTCGACTTTTGCAGAACTATTGGCCGTTTCATCACCAATCGAGCCACCATCTGGCTCCAAGCCTAAATCACGCGGCCGGTGGCGCTGAAAAATAGCGTTCAGAGGCACTATTATGACAAGGATAACAATGGCGATGACGACTGCACTGAACCGCCAACCTTCGGTCTGAATGGCATGCTGCATCCATGGGAAAATTAGTATAGAGCCAACGCCAACGCCGGAAAAAGCCAGCCCCACTGCGAGTCCGCGTTTACGGTCGAACCAGTTGGGCACAAAAAGTGTGTGACCGATGTAACTCATAAAAACCGAACCGCCGACCACCAAAACGCCGAGAGTGATATAAAAATGCCAGGGCTCGGTTGAGTAAATCGACGTGACCAAACCAACACTAGTCAGCACGCCACCCAGCGGCAAAACAATGCGCGGACCGAAACGATCCATTAGCGCGCCAATGAATGGCGTCATCACGGTGGAGACGACAAAGCCGATCGAGAAGGTTGCAGCGATGGTGCCGCGGGCCCAGCCGAACTCATCAAGGATCGGCGGGAACAGCAGCGAGAATGACGTCCGTGCATTGACCGAAATAGCCATGGTAATAAAGGCGATGCCCACAACTACCCAGCCATAGAAGAACGGCAATCGGCTACCAAAATGAGCTTTGGGCGCTGGTCTGGACGTGGGAGCAGGAGCTGGGACGCTATTCATGCCGCTAAATTAGTTATTTTTAGCAGCCCCGCCAAGCTTCAATAAATTAGGTGGTTTCAAAGCTCCGTCTTAGTGAATAGAATTGGCGGAAATAAACAAGCGGAACAATTCATTTTATGCTGTCCTCATCTGCCCAACGACTTGAACAAGCCCAGCGCCTTCACCAGTCCGGTGATTTATCAAATGCTGAAGATCTCTATCGCCAGGTTCTTAAAGACGAACCTAACAATCCAGTAGCGCTGCATCTGCTGGGGCTGCTGGCGCATCAGGCGGGCAGCAATGAAGGTGCCATGAAGCTGATAAATCAGGCGCTATCAATTCAGCCGGATTATGCCGAGGCTCACAACAATCTAGGCTTAATCCTGCAAAGTGAAGGACGTCTGGACGAAGCCGTTGATTGTTTCAACAAAGCCCTGGAATTCAATCCGGAATATCCCGACGCTCACAGTAATTTAGGCTTGGCGCGACAATACCAGGGACGCCCGATGGAGGCGATTGAAAGTTACCAACGAGCCATCGAGCTGGCACCTGAATTTTTTCTGGCGCATGCGAATATGGGTAATGCTTTTGGCGATCTGTCACAGCTCGAAGAGGCAGCGGAAAGCTATCAGAAAGCCCTCAACATCGAACCTAATTTCGCCGAAGTTCACAATTATCTCGGCACCACGCAATTTAAACTCGGTCAGATCGACGCGGCAATTGCGAGTTTCAAAAAGTCGACTTCGCTTCTGCCCGACTTTCCGGATGGCTTTAATAATCTGGGCCTCGCTCTTCAGGCACAAAACAGACACGAAGAAGCCATTCCCTGCCATCGCCGGGCGCTTTCCATCAGACCTAATTATGCCGAAGCGCACAACAATCTCGGCACCGCACAGGAAGCCCTTGATCAGCCCGAGGAAGCCATCACCAGCTATAAAAAGGCGATCGATTACGCGCCGAACTTCAGAGAAGCGTTTTTGAATTTAGGCGAGCTCTACGAAAAATCGCAAGAATTTAAAGAGGCTAAAGCGCAGCTGGAGAAAGC
>JABIIH010000040.1 GCA_018649245.1 Rhodospirillaceae bacterium
ATTTTTCTGGTGACGGGCAAATCTGAAGATGGTATTCCGGAAGGAGTTTCGCCTGATATTGCCCGTGCTATCGCGGATAGATTAGGCGTCAAAGTTTCCTACGTCCCCTGCGAGACCCCGGGGGGCACAGCAGAAGCCATAAAGAAAGAAGCCTGCGATATCGCCATGATTGCCGATGAGCCGGCTCGAGCTGAATTTATTTCCTTTACCGAGCCTTACGTTGAAATAGAAGCGACATATATCGTGCCCGAAGGGTCATCTTTTCAAACTTGTGAGGATGTTGATCAGTCCGGTGTACGCATCGCCGTATCCGGGACCAGTGCCTATGATCTATTTCTCACCCGCAGTTTAAATCACGCTGAACTTCACCGCGCCGAAGGACTGCCGGCAGCCGTCGATTTGTTTGCTGATGAAAAGCTGGATGCCTTGGCGGGCCTGCGGCCAGCCTTAAATCAAAACATCGAAAAACTGCCCGGAACCCGCATCCTTGATGGCCGTTTTATGAAGGTCGAACAAGCCATCGGCACACAGCTTAAAAATTCTGCCGCCGCTGCTTTTTTGCAAGAGTTTGTCGAGGAAGCAAAGGCCAGCGGATTAATCGAAGAATTGATCAAGCGTCACGGCGTCGCGGGTAAACTGCAGGTTGCTTCCTAAAATTTCGGTTCCACCGACTGCCTATACTTCCGTACCACCCACCGTAAGCTCATCCAGCAGCATGGTCGGCTGACCGACGCCGACCGGCACACCCTGGCCGTCTTTGCCGCAGGTGCCGACGCCGGGATCAAGTGCCATATCGTTGCCGATCATGGACACTGTCTTAAGCGCATCGGGGCCGCTGCCGATCAGCGTGGCGCCTTTAACGGCGGCGCCAATTTTGCCATCTTCAATCTGGTAGGCTTCGGTGCAGGTGAAGACAAATTTACCGGATGTGATATCGACCTGACCGCCGCCGAAATTAACCGCGTAGAGACCTTTGTTGACGGATTTGATGATTTCTTCCGGCTCGTGCTCACCGTTTTCCATCACCGTATTGGTCATCCGGGGCATCGGCGCGTGGGCATAGCTTTGCCGCCGACCATTGCCGGTAGAAGGCACGTCCATCAGATGCGCGTTCATGCGGTCCTGCATATAGCCGGTCAGAATACCGTCTTCGATCAAGACAGTGCGTTGGGCCGGCGTGCCTTCATCATCAATTGAGAGCGAGCCCCGGCGGTCCTCAATGGTGCCGTCATCAACGACGGTAATACCCGGGGCGGCAACGCGTTTACCCATCAGTTCGGCAAAGGCAGAAGTTTTCTTGCGGTTAAAATCACCTTCCAAACCGTGGCCGATGGCTTCATGCAATAAAATTGCCGGCCAGCCCGGGCCCAACACCACCGGCATCTCACCAGCAGGGGCAGGGACACTGCCAAGATTAACCAGGGCTTGGCGCAGCGCTTCATCAACCGCACTCTGCCAAGTTTCCGGCTGCAGATAGGTTTCATAAGTTTCGCGGCCACCGGTGCCGTAATTACCCGATTCCATGCGCTCACCCTCACCGGTGACGACCGATACATTGAGCCGCACCAGGGGCCGAATATCGGCTGCCCGGCTGCCATCGGCGCGTAATATTTGCACGGCCTGCCATTCACCAGAAAGCGAAGCCGAAACCTGCTTGATGCGATCATCAAGCCCCCGCGCATACGCATCCATATCCGAGAGCAGTTTTACCTTGGTTGCAAAGGGCACCAAATTAAGCGGATTGTCATCAATATAGAGGCTGCGATTGGTCGGCGAGGGCGCTGCCGCCATGGTGCCGCCATGACCGGCATGGACTGCTTTGACAGTCGCATTGGCGCGTTTGAGCGCTTCTTCGCTGAGTTCTGAGGCGTGACTATAACCGGCGGTCTCACCAGCAATGGCGCGAAGGCCAAAGCCCTGCATGGTATCGAAGCTGGCGTTTTTAAGCTGGCCGTCATCAAACACAAAACTTTCTGACTGGTTATACTCCAGGAACAACTCACCATCATCGGCACCGTGCAGCGCGTCTTCGACAATGCCTTCGACACGTTTTTGATCCATGCCGGAACGGTTGTAGAAAATGTCGTCGGTGGTGGCGATATCAGTCATCACAAATGTCCTGTTTAAAATCTTTCCAGAGTCTTAAGTGAGTTGACGGGGTCAGGCAAGCGATACGGCCATCACAATTTTGTTCAGAACTAGATAACTACTTGACGATTTGTAATCCATCATTATTCTACACTACATTACGTGGTGATTTGTACGACCGGCTTGCGGCCACGCTAAATAAACAGAGCTAAAAGGTCGGCGCGTTAGGAGCCCCGACCATATTTGGCCGGGGATTTTTTTTATGGGTTCCCGGCTGCCGAAAATAAGGAGTAAGTAAAATGGCTGATGATAACGCAGCAAACAGCAAGTGGCGGCCCGCAACTCAATTGGTGCGCGGCGGCACAAATCGATCAAATTTTGCCGAGACCAATGAAGCCATCTTCATGACCTCCGGCTATATCTATGACACGGCCGAACAAGCACAGCGCGCCTTTCAAGGCGAAGAAGACCGTTTTATCTATTCGCGCTTTTCCAATCCGACGGTCGGTATGTTTGAAGACCGGATGGCATTGCTTGAAGGAGCAGAATCCTGCCGGGCAACAGCAACCGGCATGGCGGCTGTCTATGCCTCACTGGCGGCCAGTGTTTCGGCGGGTGACCGGCTGGTGGCTTCGAAGGCGCTATTTGGCTCGTGTGATTATATCTGTCGCGACATATTACCAAAATTCGGTGTTGAGAGCATCATGGTCGATGGCACCAATTTGGCTGAGTGGGAAGCAGCCTTGAGCGAACCCACGGCGGCGGTCTTTATGGAGACACCGTCCAATCCGCAGATGGATATTATTGACCTGCCGGCGGTTGCTGAAATGGCGCACAATGTCGGTGCCCGGGTCGTCGTTGATAATGTGTTCGCGACGCCGATCCTGCAAAAGCCGTTGGAACTCGGCGCCGATGTCGTGGTTTATTCCGGCACCAAGCATATCGATGGTCAGGGCCGTGCCATGGGTGGTTGCGTGCTGACCGATGATGTCGAATGGTCTGATAACGATCTTAAACAATTTATGCGCCATACCGGCCCGTCGCTAAGCCCGTTCAATGCCTGGGTTCATTTGAAAGGCCTTGAGACGCTGGAAATTCGGGTTGAGCGCCATTGCCGGTCGGCGCAAAAAGTAGCTGAGTTTTTGGAAACTCAGCCGGCGGTTGCCAAAGTGTTGTTCCCAGGACTTAAAAGCCATCCGCAATATGAGCTGGCGCAAAAACAAATGAGTGGACCGGGTACCGTTGTTTGCTTCGAGGTCGATGGCGATATGGCGCGGACCTTTAAATTTATGAACGCCATGGAGTTGATCGATATCTCGAACAATCTCGGTGACGCCAAAAGTCTAATGACCCATCCGGCAACGACGACCCATCAACGGATGTCACCCGAAGGTCGTCTTGAGGTAGGGATCACCGATAATCTGGTCCGCCTATCTGTCGGCCTCGAAGATGTCGATGATATCATTGAGGATTTGGAGCAAGCGCTGAAGGCTTAAGGTATTATGTAAGGGGACATGTACTCGTTAAGTGTTCACTTAATTTCTCTAACTCTGCTTCCAGGGTAGGCCACGGACTTTCCAACCACCTACTTGGCCGCGCTGTTCATTATCGTTCTTATTGCCCTCAAAACCTTCGAGTACGTTATAGCATTGGCTATAACCTTCCTGGGTGAGCAAAACCGAGGTCGAGATCGAGCGTTGACCCGATCGGCAAAGGGATAAGATTTTAGCCTTGGAATCGGGACAGGTTGTCTTTACGTTAGCAATGAAATCAGGATTTTCCACCATACTGTCGCCACTACCTGGATAGCCTTTCCATTCAATAAGTGCTGCTGTTTTGCCGATGGAGGAGAGATCCGGTGAGCCAATAAATTTCCATTCAGCAGCCGAGCGTACATCGACCAAAACGGCGTTCTCTTCGCTTTTTAAAATTTCCCAGGCTTCTTCTGGTGTTATATCGCCCGCGTAGCCTTCAACTGCCTCATCAGCCACAATCATTCTCCCAATAGATAATTTTGCGTTATTAATATTCGGGCAAGGTTATAGCGTTTAAAAGTACATAGTTCCATCATAAGCGTATGGGGCTATAACCGAATTGGCCTTTCAACAAATCAATCGGCGGTGTACAACCCGCCTCATTAGTTAAAGATTTGCGTTAAGATATGCCCGATAAAATTGACCAGATAGACGATACTAATATTCAATCCACGCCAGAGCTTTCTGTTGTCGTGCCGGTGCATAATGAAGCCGGAAATATCGAGCCGCTCATGGCGGAAGTTATCGCTGCGCTCGACGGTATCGAGCTTTTCGAAATAATTTATATCGATGATTGCAGCCGGGACGGCACGCCGGAAAAACTCGTGGCGCTTAATCGTAAAATCGAAAGTTTGCGGGTTCTCACCCACGAGAAACAATCCGGCCAAAGTGCGGCGATCCGAACCGGCGTAATGGCGGCGCGCGGAAGGTTGATTGCGACCTTGGATGGCGATGGTCAAAACGATCCGGCGGATATCCCGAAATTGCTCAAAGCTTACCAGGAAAGTTCGGCCGATAATCCCAAAACAATGATCGTGGGCCACCGCGCCAAACGTCAGGACAGTTTGGTAAAACGCCTATCTTCAAAAATCGCCAACGGCATTCGCGCGAGCCTGCTGGGCGATGCGACTCCGGACACGGGTTGCGGTCTCAAAGTTTTCCGCCGCCAGGATTTTCTCGATCTACCAAGCTTTGATCACATGCATCGTTTTTTACCGGCCTTAATGCTGAGGAACGGCGGGCAGGTCGTCTCGGTCGAAGTGAGCCACCGCTCCCGAGAGCGCGGCAAATCGAAATACGGAACCTTCGATCGATTATGGGTTGGGATTACGGATTTGATTGGTGTGATGTGGCTAAAGCGCCGATCCATTGACCCCGAAATTAAAGAAGATCAATGACACCAAAAGTAATTATACGCGGCTTAATTATGATCGGCCTCTTGGTGGCGCTTGGTTTTTTGCTCAAATCATCCGGATTTGGCGAGATCATCGATAAAAATTGGATTGATGTTCATGTCCGCAACAATGGGCTTGAAGGTCAGCTGCTGTTTCTTGGCGTTGCGTCAGTCTTGGCTGCGGCAGGTTTCCCGCGCCAAATCCTTTCATTTCTTGGCGGTTATGCCTTTGGTTTATTCCTTGGTATTGTTTTGGTGCTTGCTGCCTGCTCAATTGGCTGTGCGCTCGCATTTATCTTTTCCCGCTTGATTGGACGCGATTGGGTGAAGTCAAAATTTCCACGCCGGCTGGAAAAAGCTGATCAGTTTTTTAGTGCCAATACGTTCACCACGACGCTGTTAATCCGCTCAATGCCGATTGGCAGTAATCTGGTGACTAATTTGGTGGCAGGAGTGTCGGGGGCCGGGGCGCTTGCCTTTATTGGCGGCTCAACATTAGGCTATATTCCGCAGACGGTAATTTTTGCTTTGCTCGGCAGCGGCTTTAATTTGGACCCTGAGTTCAGGATTACGCTGAGCGTCGCTCTTTTCTTAGCTTCAATTGCGCTTGGTATTTTTCTTTTCCGCAAATACAAACGTTCTGCCGTCCTCAATGCGGATTTGGAATAGGTAGATTATAATTTAGGCAGTTTCAGCTTCTTTGACGCGAGTGTTAAAATAGGCGGATGAAGGTGACGTCGTTATAATGTTTGCCGATTTTCCTTGAAGTGCACCGGATGTAATATTTACTTCGACTCGACTATTATTGAAACCGGGATTGTTCACTAATGAATAGGATTCAATTAATACACCTTTGACACTTTTATTTTCGTCCATTTAATCCGCTCCTTTTGAATCTACGCGTCTTAATGTCTTTCTTCAATTAGTCTTGTTAAATCAGAAAATAGACTTAACGGATGGAATAGCGCGTCTGCTACTCCTGCACCAAGGTAAAGATCAAATTGTTCTTTAAATACTCCACGGTGCTTACTATCTACAGTCAGATAGGCAATGCAACCCTCATCTTCAACCAGTAAAACCTCGGATTCTTTTTGTTGAACGGGCCAGACAATAGTAGCGACGTATGGCAAAGTCCAGCCTATTCTAGGCACAAAAAAGTGGTACCATCGTAAATTATTATTAGGGGCTGACCCAGCTAACTAGTTCAAATACTGTTTAACCCACTGTTTTACTTGTCTTAATTGATCCTGTGGCTTGGGGTTGTTAAATCGCCACTCACATTCCTTTAAAAATAGCCCAAAATGCTCCTTTGGAACAC
>JABIIH010000039.1 GCA_018649245.1 Rhodospirillaceae bacterium
AAGCCGATCTCGACCGCCTCGGCAGCGCTGAAGGTACGGCACAGGAAGATCATTTCCTTGGCCAAGCGGTCGCCTATCAGGCGCGGTATATATTGAGTAGCGCCGACAGTCGGGCAGGCACCGACTTTTGCACCGGTTTGGCCAAAAATCCCATCTTCGGCGGAGATGACAAGATCACACCACAGCGCCAACTCATGGCCGCCACCGACGCAAGCGCCATGAACCATGGCGATCACCGGGATCGGCACGCCGCGGATGGCCATTGCCAAGCCTAGCATACGGTCATTCCAATGCAGGGCGTTCGCCCGGTTGAGCTTCATCATGGCATCAAAATCACCGCCGGCGGAAAAGGCTTTATCACCAGCGCCGGTGATGACGGCGGCAACAATGGATGGGTCTTCCCGGGTGGATTTTACCGCTTCTATTAACTCGTCCAGGGTCTGCTCGCGAAAGGCGTTTCGCACCTGGGGCCGGTTAATGGTGATCCAAGCAACATCATCTGTCACCTCGAACAGGATTTCATTGTAGTCGGTCGTTAAAGTCATAATCAAATCTCCCCTTAATTTTCTTCTTCTATTTCGATGAGTGTCCCGAGGGCGTCTTTTGGATGCAGAAAAAATAAGGCCCGGCCATGATGGCTCGTGCCTTTGCCGATAACGCGTAATTTTTCTGCCGTAGCCTGCTCAGCCGCGATATCCACATCGGGTGTAGTCAGGCAAATATGATGTAGGCCACCATCTGGATTACGTTCGATAAATTTAGCCAGGGTGGATGATGAATCGGTCGGCTCCATCAGTTCAATTTTTGTATTAGCCAATGTGACATAGACAATCCGCATGTTTCGTTCGGGCAGGTCAATGGGATCCGAGACTTCGCAGCCGAAAGTATCGCGGTAAAATTCTGCTGCCGCTTTCAGATCAGGCACCGCAATGGAAAGATGATCCAAATCGCCAGCCGGTATTGCAGGATTTTTGTTCATGCTGGCCAATGTAACGGCTCGACGAGATGGTCAAAAGGACAATATCGGTATCTGGCGCAATTGTTACTGCACTCAAGTTAAATACTATTCGGCAACGTGAATTGGCGAATATGGTGCGACAAGCTAAGCTACGTTAATGAGGAAGTTAAAATTTTTGATCATAGTGTTGTGCCAGTTGTTGTTCGCTGGCTCATCGTTGGCTGCGCCCATCGAAGTTGAGCTTGAATTGGTGCTGCTGGTTGATGTGTCGTCGAGTGTCGACAGTATGGAATCGAGGTTGCAACGTAAAGGTTATGTTGATGCCATGACTGATGCCAGTGTGCTGGCAGCGATCAAGAAAACCAGGCTTGGGCGTATCGCAGTGACCTATATCGAATGGTCCAGTGGCGGCAAGCATTCGGTGGTGGCGCCCTGGTTTGTTATTGAAGATTTTGCCTCGGCCTTTGCCTTTGCCACAATGATCGAAGCGGCGCCACGTTCGTTTGGTCATTTCACCTCAATTGGCGGCGCCTTGAAATTTGCCATTCCGCTATTTGAGCACAACAATATAAGAGGAGAGCGCCGGGCCATAGATATCTCCGCCGATGGTCCCAATAATGATGGGCCGTCACCTCATATCATCAGAGATATCGCTGTCGCCAGTGGCATCACGATCAACGGCCTGCCGATTGTCAATGACCGGCTGCAAAGTTCCGGTATGAAGCAGATGCCGAACTACGATCACTATTTCGCCGATTGTGTGATCGGCGGCGCCAGCGCTTTTATGGTAATCGCCGATGATTATCAGGATTTTGCCCGGGCGATTAAAAAGAAACTGATATTTGAAGTCGCTGGCCGGGTGCCGCCGGAGTTTAAACTCTGGGCGCAAAAATCTTTCTTGATGAAAACCGCTGGGCACCTCAAGTCCAACTGTGATTTGGGCATTGATTACCAGCGCGAAGGCACGTCCAAACGCCGAACAGTTTATTAAATCATTTTTGGGGCGGCTTCTTGTTGCTTGGCAGGTCTTTCGGATTGACGACGCCAAGCGGCTGGTTCTTAGGTGGCTGACCGGCGGGCTTGTCCCACGGTCCAGGAGTCCGGTCAGCAATAATGGTGTTGGGAAAGATTGAGTGGGCATGCTGACGCTCAGCCAGATCGATCACATTGGGATTATCCGGGCCAAATCTTCCGGCGCCGTCAAACAGCGGTACGTCTTTACGCCTAAACGGCACGACCAATATCATACCGGCGAGGAAGCCGCCGATATGAGCCCACCAGGCTGTGCCGTCGTCGCTATTGAGACTGATAAACTGGAAGCCAATCCAGCTTCCAAGCACCAAAATGGCCGGCAGGCTCAAGGGGATAATGTTCATGAATAAAACCAATACCCGTGCTTTCGGGTGGAGCACAAGATAGGCGCCGAGCACACCGGAT